>CAZAGR010000061.1:0-10388 GCA_964484585.1 uncultured Propionivibrio sp.
CGCGTTTTCCTCTTGCGGAATCAGTAGTCGACCGAAGCGACGACGTTCATTGCTTCGGCGATGGTAGTTTCACCCTTCGCGACGAGGGCGAGTGCATTGTGTGCGATGGAATCCACACCCAAGAAAATTCGCGCCGCGCTTTCAAACGCCACCGGATCGCCCTTGTGAATATTCATCGACAGCGGCGTATTCATTTCTAGAAACTCATATACGCCGATGCGACCGCTAAAACCGGTGCTGTTGCAGCGCGAACAGCCCACACCCTTGCGAAACTTGGCTGCTTTCAATTCGGAGCCAAAGTGATGGGTAGCCCAGGCGAGTTCGTCTGTTGTCGGTTGATAAGGCTGGGCGCAGTCGTGGCAAATGACGCGCATCAGTCGCTGTGAGACGACACCAAGCAAAGTTGATGCGATCAGAAAACCGGGGATGCCCATATCAAGCAGACGACTCGGCGTGCTGGCTGCGTCATTGGTGTGCAGCGTTGACAGCACTAAGTGACCGGTCATTGCTGCGCGGATGGCAATATGGGCCGTTTCCTGATCGCGAATTTCACCCACCAGCAGAATGTCCGGATCCTGACGCAGGAAGGAGCGCAGCATGCGCGGAAATGTCAGATCGATCTTTTCATTCACCTGCACCTGATTGATGCCGGCGATACGGTATTCGACCGGATCTTCGACGGTGACGATTTTGACGCTCCGCTGATTCAGGATTTCGAGCGCACCGTACAAAGTGGTCGTCTTTCCGCTCCCGGTGGGGCCGGTGACCAGCACAATGCCGTGCGGGGCCTGAATCATTTTCTTGAACCGAACCCGCATTTCGAGCGGCATGCCGGACGTGTCAAGCTGGCGCAGGCCCTGGCTCTGGATCAGCAGTCGCATGACCGCCGATTCGCCAAACAATGTCGGGATGGTCGACAGCCGGACGTCAATTCGTTTGGTGTCGATCCGGATCGAGATACCGCCGTCCTGCGGCAGACGCTTTTCGGAAATATCAAGACCGGCGAGCAGCTTGAGCCGGACCATCAGCGCGGAGCCGATACTCAGATCGGTCTGCACCTGCTCGTGAAGCTGGCCGTCGATGCGGAATCGCACCGTCAGTTTAGTTTCCTCGGGTTCGATGTGGATGTCGGATGCGCGCATCTGGACGGCCTCTTCGAAGACCGTTTGCAGAAATTTGACGACCGGCGCGTCGGCATCGTCGATCGAAAACTTGAGTTGGCTGAGATCGACCACCCCGCTCTCACGTTCAAGATCGCGTTTAGCCTCGTTGGCGTATTCATCGAGCTGATCCTTCTTGCGATACACACGGTCGGCGGTCTTGCTGAACTGGTCGTTGGCGATAACAGCAACGTAGATCGGACGCCCCACCAACGCTGCCAGTTCGTCCTGCGCACGCAGATTGGAGGGATCGGCCAGCCCGACCAGATACGAATCGCCGCGATCTTCAAGAATCAATGCCTTGAAACGGCGCGCCTGAATTTCACTGAGCAGCAGCACGATCTCGGGCACGACCTCGAATCGGCGCAAATCGACAAAGGTTAGGCCCTGCTGCTCGGCGATGACCCGTGCCATCTGCTCTTCAGTTACAAAGTTACTTTCGATCAGGACGCGCCCGAGGATACGCCCGCTGCGCTTTTGCTCCGCCAGCGCTTCGGCCAGCCTGGCCTGGGTGAGATAGCCGTGATTGATCAGGGCCGTGCCAAGCTGTTCTGTTTTCATCACTGCCATTTGAAGTCCCCGGGCAAAATTAATGTGTCGCAGTCATCGTTTCGCTATTCGCCATGATAAAGCGTTGCGTCTACTTCTACATAACTTCGACGCAACTGTGCCGCAACTTCTTACTCAGGCCGACTCTAGCGCAAATTCACGATGCATTGTAGCTTCGCGGCATGGTGATTGGGCATTCGGACAGCTATTCACTTCCGGGGCAAATCGTTACATATCATGATCAAAATTTTTAGCCACGGCGGACACGCCGCAAAACAAATGATTTGCGCTAAACCCTGGTGTTCGCAGTGTCGCTGTGTCCGCCGTGTGCGCCGTGGTAAAGGCATCTCCGGCTTGTCCAGCTTAGGAATAAATACGTTCTAATGCGGCAACTGGCATCTTGACAGAGCTGCACTAAAAAAGTAAATTGACTCTTAAATAATTCAATAACTAATATTTGGAGTTATTTAAGAGTCATGCGTATAAACCAATCGGCAGCGCTGCCCCCCAATCTGGTCGAACAAGTTACCCAATTGAGTCAGGCACTGGTGCGCCTGCGTCACGCACGCCAGGTAAAACAATCAGAGGCGGCGCTACGCGCCGGAATTTCACGCGCGACCGCTCAACGAATGGAGCGCGGTGACCCAGGGGTGGCTCTCGGTGTCGTTGTTCGCTACCTTGATGCGATTGCGCCGGGAATAAGCTTGCTCAAGCTACTGTCTGGAGATGACCCCTCCCTTATTGCGCTGGATGAACGCTTACGCGGTCAACGTGTGCGCGGGCTGACTGCAACCGAACTCAACGATCTGGATTTCTGATGGCGCATTCATCGAGTCGATCTTTATATGTATTCGCGCATCTCGATGGCGAATTTGTGCCTGCCGGAAAACTCGACCTGTTTGAGCAAGGTAACCACTTGGCGGCATCGACATTTGCTTATGGGCAGCGTTACATCGAACGCCCCACTGCGCTCGAAATTGACCCTGTCGGATTAAGCCTGCGCGATAGAAGCAAGGTGCGTGGCACGCTACTTGTCCCGCCCAATGGGCTGGCTTTTTTTGGGGGGATCCGGGACGCTACGCCGGATGCCTGGGGGCGCCGGGTCATCGAATCCCGGCATCAGGTACCGGCCAACAGCCTTCCGGAGTCCACCTATCTGCTGGATGCTGGCAGCGAACGAACCGGGGCGCTGGATGTACGCGAATCATTGACTGCCTCTGCCACGATTGCACGAGGATCTATCCATTCGCTGGCTTATCTGATGGAGGCGGCCGGACGTGTTGAGGCGGGCCTCAACATTCCGGAGAGTCTCGCCGAAATATTCGTGACGGGCAGTGGCCTGGGTGGAATGCGACCCAAAGTCAGCGTTCGCGATGATGATCAAGTAATGTGGATCGCGAAATTCGCCAGCCACCATGATCAACTGGTCGATGTGCCGATGGTTGAGCATGCCACCTTACAGTTGGCACAACTTTCCGGCCTGAAGGTCCCAGAGAACCGTCTGATCCGTGTTCAAAACAAAAACGTGCTGCTGATCCGCCGGTTCGACAGAACCTGGACCGGTTCAAAAACACATGCGGATAAACCTGTCGAAATTCGGCACCCGATGGTCAGTGCCCTGACGCTATTAACGTGCGACGAACTGGATTCGCCGACCAAGAGTTATATGGACATTGTGGATGCCATACGTCGCTACGGAGCAACAGCGCTCATCAAAACCGACATCGAAGAGCTCTATACCCGTATGGTTTTCAATATCATGGTCAGTAATGACGATGACCATCTGCGGAACCATGCATTTTTATGGGACGCGGCCTTACGCGGCTGGTGCCTCAGCCCGCTTTACGACGTGATGCCCAGACCAACCCTGGCCAGCGAGCGGTTTTTACATTTGGGTATCGGACCCAAAGGTCGGCTTGCCGATCTGGACAACGCTTATGCGGCCAAGGAACGATTCGGGTTGCTGGGCGCCGACGCACTGAGCGTCATTGATCGCGTATGGCGAACTGTTCGTGAATGGAAAGTGCATTTTGAACACTGCGGCGTCCCACAGGAACAGATTGAACGGATTGCCCCTGCTTTCAGGCATATCGATGACGTCTCGAGCACTGAACTTCGCAAGCGGCTGGGTTATGCAACCAATTTTCTGTAAAAGTGGGCAGACAGATTCATCGGACCTGGGAATCATGGGTTCATAGTGAAGTAGATTTTTCCGATCATCGAGTCCTCATCGCACTCGATAGGTGGCACTATGCCGTTTCCGGCTCGTATCGATGAATCCGCGCCAGCGTGTCGCGCATCGTCTCGCGGGACTGTTCAGTGTCGTAATGAGTTTGCAGATTGATCCAGCTTTGGGCATCCGTGCCGAAGAAGGCACCAAGCCGCAAAGCGGTATCCACAGTAATGCCGCGAAGGCCATGGACTATTTCGTTGATCCGGCGAGGCGGTACGTCGATCGCTTTTGCCAGTGCATACTGGCTGATGCCCATCGGCGTGAGCCAGTCTTCCAGCAA
The DNA here is from genome assembly GCA_964484585.1 of uncultured Propionivibrio sp. Taxonomy (GTDB): domain Bacteria; phylum Pseudomonadota; class Gammaproteobacteria; order Burkholderiales; family Rhodocyclaceae; genus JADKHX01. The sequence continues at coordinate 4,223 of CAZAGR010000061.1, forward strand.
GATGATGCCGGGGTGCGTCAAAGGAACTTTACGAGCCATCATTATTCTCCTTCAATGGTAATCGACAATTTCAACCCGATGCGCGTGTCCGGCACGCCATTCGAAACACACACGCCACTGATTGTTAATGCAGAGCCGTGCTGTCCCACTGGAACAGATTGAACGGATTACCCCTGCTATCAAGCAAATCGATGACGGCTCCAGCACCGATCTACGCAAGCAAATCTAAATGTTTGTCACATTGCAACCAAGTTACTTCGACGTGAACGTTTTTTTCAATGAATTTCCTTTTCTGCCTGGCCAAGTCGATGGCTAACGAATGTCAGCTAACCGGTAGTCAAAGTAAAAGAATCCGATCGTCATTCCGGTGCAGGCCGGAATCCAGTGCGGACCTGAACCCTCGCCTTTATGTTTCCGGGTTCCGGCATGCGCCGGAACGACGGGTTGAACGTTTGATTCCCTAGGACTGGCTACTCGTGCTTATCACGCGTTTTTGACAGTGACCGCCGATATGACTATCGTCATACACGTGACCATACTTTATGATGCTGGCGAGGTAATTAATCATGCAAACGATACAAGCCTCTGAATTCAAAGCTAAATGCCTGGCACTAATGGACCGCGTTGCCGAAAGTGGCGAAACCTTGGTGGTGACCAAAAATGGCCGTCCCGTCGCTGAATTGCGACCATACTCCGGTGCACGTGCCGATTCCCCGTTTGGACTCCACCGCGACCTCACATTGCAGGGCGACATCCTCTCGCCAATCGACGACCTGGTCTGGTCGGCACTCGTATGATTTTGCTCGATACCCACACCCTTCTATGGATGGACTGCAACGATGCCGCGTTGGGTCCAACGGCGCGCGCCGCTATTGAGCGAGCGTGGCGCACCGATGGCATTGCCGTTAGCGCGATAAGTTTTTGGGAAATTGCCATGCTTGCCCAGCGCGGACGCATCACCTTACCCGCGGTGGCGACGGTCTGGCGTATGGAGCTACTAAATGCAGGGATACAGGAAATTGCACTCGATGGACGCATCGCCATGACCGCCGCCGAATTGGACGACCTGCACCGCGACCCCACCGATCGTTTCATCGTCGCGACAGCGCAATGTCACGCCGCCACGCTTGTCACGGCCGACGAAAAAATTCTGGCCTGGCCCGGCACATTGCAGCGACACAACGCCAGACACTGAATATTCATGGCTGCCCCCGCTGATCAAGGGCGATCAGTCTAATGACTGGTTTTTAACGTATCAATAAGCCCTATTTTTCGGTGACATATCGACAATTTCCCGTAACAATTCAGGCGAATTGCCTGACCCGCACTCGTGGCCGACACGCAGGGTTCGCCTCGTATAATCCGCCTCCTTTGCTGACTCCTGTTACTGTGTTCCGTGCCTAACGCCGTCCTGCCAACGTCGCCCCAAGGGACGTCATTGCCCCTCTCTTTTCCCGGCGTGGGTCAGCGCATCAACCTTACCCCGTTGCCTGCCTCTGCTGATGCGTTAACTATTGCGAAATTGGCACAACCGGGGTGTCTGCTCGCGGTCATTGCGGCCAGTCCGCTTGAGGCGCAGCGCCTGGCTGAAGAAATTGCCTGGTTTGCCCCAAACCTGCGGGTGCATCTATTGCCCGACTGGGAGACCCTGCCCTACGACAACTTTTCGCCGCATCAGGATCTAATTTCAGAACGCTTGGCAACTCTGCACGCCGTCACGCAGGGCCATTGCGATCTGCTGATCACGGCGGCATCGACGGCGATTACGCGTTTCGGTCCGCCGTCGTTTCTCGCCAGCCATACCTTCTTCATGAAGAAGGGCGACCGCCTGGATCTCGACAAGCTGCGCACACAGCTGACCCTTGGCGGCTACCAGCACGTTACGCAGGTGGTCACCGCCGGCGAGTACAGCGTTCGCGGCGGATTGGTTGACCTGTTCCCGATGGGAACTCCGCTGCCCTACCGCATCGAGCTCTTTGACGATGAAATCGAGACGATTCGAAGCTTCGATGTGGATTCGCAACGCACGCTTTATCCGGTAGCGGAGATCCGGCTGCTCCCGGCGCGCGAGTTCCCTGCCGGCGAGGCGGGGCGAACCAAGTTTCGGCAACGGTTCCGCGAGGCCTTTGACGGCGACGCTTCGCGGATCAGTCTCTACAAGGACGTTTCGAACGGGATTTTGCCTGCCGGCATCGAGTATTACCTTCCGCTGTTTTTTGACAGCACAGCGACGCTCTTCGACTATCTGCCGGCTGATACCCGTCTGCTGCTGCATGGCAATGTGCCCGCTGCGATCGCCGAATTCTGGACTGACACGCTAGGCCGCTACAAGATGTTGGGCGGCGATCGATCACGTCCGGTCATGCTGCCGACAGAGTTATTTCTGCGCGACGAAGAGTTTTTTATTGCAGCGAATGCCTTGCCGCAATACGTACAAAAAAAACTCGGCGATGGCGGCAGGGCGTTGAGTCACACCGCCCTGCCCGCCGTCGCCGTCAATCGCAAGGCCGATGATCCCCTGGCAGCTTTGCGCACCTTCATCACCTCATATACCGGACGCGTGCTGCTGCTTGCGGAATCGGCCGGCCGGCGCGAGACCTTGAATTCCTACCTGAGCGAACACGATCTGCGCGCCGCAGGCTGTGCTGACTTCGCCGCATTCACAGCCGGCACCGAACGCTTCATGCTATCAACCGGACCGCTTTCCGGTGGTTTTCAGTTGAATGAAGAGCACACCTTTGCAATCATCACGGAAAATGAACTTTACGCCGCCACAGCCCGTCCGCGTGGACGGCGAACGGAGGCCCGTCGCGCCAATCTTGAAGGCTGGCTGCGCGATTTATCCGAGCTCAAGATCGGCGATCCGGTGGTTCATGAAAACCACGGCATCGGTCGCTATCAAGGCCTGCTACACATGGATTTTGGTGAAGGCCTGACGGAATTTCTGCATCTCGAATACGCGGAAGGCGCCAAGCTTTACGTGCCCGTTTCGCAACTCCAGGTCATCACACGGTACAGCGGCGCCGATCCGGAATCGATTCACCTGCACACACTGGGCTCAGGCCAATGGGACAAGGCCAAGAAGAAAGCCGCTGAACAGGTCCATGACACCGCTGCCGAGTTACTCCATCTCTACGCCCAGCGCGCGGCGCGTCAAGGCCACACATTCTCGCTGAACGTACACGACCTGGAAGCCTTTGCCGACGGCTTCGGCTTCGAAGAAACGCCCGATCAACTCGCCACCATCAAGGCGGTGATCGAGGACATGACCTCCGGCAAGCCGATGGATCGATTGGTCTGCGGCGACGTCGGTTTCGGCAAGACCGAGGTCGCGATGCGTGCAGCGTTTGTCGCCGTCGCCGATGGCAAGCAAGTCGCCATCCTCTGTCCGACCACTCTGCTGGCCGAGCAGCACTATCAGAACTTCGCCGACCGCTTTGCCAACTTGCCCGTCAAGGTCGCCGAGATTTCACGCTTCAAGAGCGCCAAGGAACAGGCCGAAGCCATTGTTCTGCTGGGTCAGGGGAAGATCGACATTTTGATCGGCACGCATCGCTTACTGCAAAAGGATGTTTGCTTTGATCGGCTGGGACTAGTAATCGTCGATGAGGAGCATCGCTTTGGCGTGCGCCAGAAGGAAGCACTGAAAACGCTGCGCGCCTCGGTCGATATTCTGACATTGACGGCAACGCCGATCCCGCGCACGCTGGGCCTCTCGCTCGAAGGCCTGCGCGATTTTTCGGTCATCGCAACGCCGCCACAAAAGCGTCTGGCGATCAAGACCTTTGTCACGCCCTGGTCTGGCGGACAAGTGCGCGAGGCCTGCCTGCGTGAATTCAAGCGCGGCGGGCAGGTGTACTTCCTGCACAACGAAGTCGACACCATCGTCAACATGAAGGAGCGGCTTCAAACACTATTGCCAGAAGCACGCATTGTCATCGGCCACGGCCAACTGCCGGAGCGCGAACTGGAACGCGTGATGCGCGAATTCACCCAGCAAAAGCACAACCTGCTGCTGTGCTCGACAATCATCGAAACCGGTATCGATAACCCGCACGCCAACACGATTGTGATCAACCGCGCCGACCGTTTTGGCCTCGCTCAGCTGCATCAATTACGCGGTCGTGTCGGGCGTTCGCACCACCAGGCCTACGCCTATCTGCTGACTGATCAGGATGCGAAGCCCTCAGCGCAAGCGCAGCGCCGGCTCGATGCGATTCTGGCCATGGAGGAGCTTGGCTCCGGCTTCTTCCTCGCCATGCACGATCTGGAGATCCGCGGCGCAGGTGAAGTTTTGGGTGAAAGCCAGAGCGGTGAGATTCACGAAATCGGCTTTGCGATGTACACCAACATGCTCAACGCCGCTGTGCGCGCCTTGAAAAAAGGCGACGCCATCCCGGATCTGACGCAGCCATTGTTGATCACTTCGGAGATCAATCTGCACGTTCCGGCCCTGCTGACAAACGCGTATTGCCCGGACGTGCATGAGCGCCTGACGCTGTACAAGCGCCTGGCCAACTGCGACAGCGAGGACGATCTGCGCGAGATGCAGGAAGAGCTGATCGATCGCTATGGCGAGATGCCAACGCAAACGCTTGCGCTGCTCGAAACGCATCGCCTGCGCCTGATTGGCCACACGCTTGGAGTCGCTAAACTGGATGCGGGACCCAATGCCATCACGCTTCAGTTTGTGCCAACGCCGCCCATTGATCCTGCCAACATCATTCGCCTCATCCAATCAGACCGCAGCATCAAACTGGCTGGTCAGGACAAACTGACATGGCAGAGGCGAACCGGCGATTTAAGCGAACGGGTCGTTGCAGTAAAGGAGCTTTTTAAGAAGCTTAACCCCACTGCAAAAAAATGAGCGACCTGTAGATCGCTTATTTGGCAGGCTTATTGGACACGATTAACCTCGTTCGTATTTCTGGAAAGAACCCATGCAACAAACTGAAAATCTCAACATTGAATCCTTCACTCCCATGCCAACGCCGGAGGAGATCCATGCGCGCCTGCCGTTGTCGGAAGCTGCCGAAAAGTCGGTGCTGGCGGGACGGCGTGCGTTGGAAGCCATTCTTGACCGGCGCGACAAGCGCTTGTTCGTTGTCCTCGGTCCCTGCTCGATTCACGATCCGGTGGCTGGCCTCGACTACGCAAGGCGCTTGAAGGCACTCGCCGATGAAGTTGCCGAAACGATGCTGCTGGTGATGCGCGTGTACTTTGAAAAGCCGCGCACATCAACCGGATGGAAGGGCTACATCAACGACCCGCGTATGGACGATTCGTTCCGCATCGAAGAAGGCATGCAGAAGGGGCGCGAATTTCTGCTGGCGGTCAATGACCTTGGATTGCCGGCCGGCACCGAAGCACTTGACCCGATTTCACCCCAGTACCTCGGCGATCTGATCGCATGGACCGCGATTGGTGCGCGCACTTCGGAATCGCAGACTCACCGTGAAATGTCCTCGGGACTCTCGACGCCAGTCGGGTTCAAGAATGGAACGGATGGCTCGCTGGATGCGGCGATCAACGCCATCATTTCGGCGTCGGCGCCACACAGCTTTCTGGGCATCAATGCGCAGGGGCGCTCGGCCGTTACGCGCACGCGCGGCAATCGCTACGGCCATCTGGTGTTGCGCGGAGGTGGCGACCGGCCGAATTACGATACAGTGAGTGTCGCGCTCGCCGAGGCCGCACTAGCCAAAGCCAAACTGCCAAAGAACATCGTGGTGGATTGCTCGCACGCCAACAGCTATAAACGTCCGGAACTGCAGCCGCTGGTGATGCAGGATTGCATGAATCAAATTCGTTTGGGCAACACCTCGATTGTCGGCCTGATGATCGAAAGTTTTATCGAAGCGGGAAATCAGGCAATTCCCGCTGATTTATCGCAACTGAAATACGGCTGTTCGGTGACCGATGCCTGCGTGGATTGGCCCACGACGGAAAAAATGATTCATGATGCGCATCATGCACTGTTGAACCCGTTGGCCAAGCAATGAATACCGACGATCTATCGAAAAAGGAAATGATATGACCCTGATCCAGCCATTTCGCGGGCTCCGCCCCGCTGCCGACCGTGCTGCCGAGGTCGCCGCGCCTCCGTACGACATGCTGTCAAGCAGCGAGGCGAAAATTCGCGCCGAAGGCAAACCCTGGTCTTTTC
>CAZAGR010000062.1:0-10366 GCA_964484585.1 uncultured Propionivibrio sp.
CATGCTCGACCAGTTCAGGCAAAGGCAGATGCGCGGCTTCACGTAAACGCGAAAGCAGCTGCGCAAAACCCGCCAACGATATCCCTGCCTTGCCTGAGAGACGGGGAATCGCATCATGCAAACTGCTTTCACCGGCCCTTGCCGCGTCCTGCAATTGTTCGAGCGATCGGGCGCCAATGCCGCGCGTGGGAAAATTCACTACACGGCTAAACGCTGTGTCGTCGTTAACATTGCCCACCAAACGCAGATAAGCGAGGGCATGCTTGATCTCTGCACGCTCGAAGAATCGCAGCCCGCCATAGACGCGATAAGGCAGGCCGGCATTGAACAAGGCATGTTCCAAGGCGCGCGATTGTGCATTGCTACGATAGAGCAGAGCGATTTCGGCACGCGCATGCCCATCGCCGGACAAGGCCTTGACTTCCTCGACAATAAACCGCGCCTCTTCGCCATCGGAATAGGACTCATGCACCCGGATCGGCTCGCCGCAACCGGCCTCGGTCCACAAATTCTTCCCCAGGCGCTGCGGATTGTTTTTGATGATGGCGTTCGCCGCGTCGAGAATGTTGCCGTGCGAACGGTAGTTCTGCTCCAGACGGATCATGTTGGCGACCTTGTACTCGCGTTCAAAATCTCGCATGTTGCCAATGTCGGCGCCACGGAAACCGTAAATCGACTGGTCATCATCGCCGACGGCAAATAACGCGGCATTGTTGCCGGCGAGCAGCTTTAACCAGTTGTACTGCAGCCGGTTCGTATCCTGAAATTCATCTACCAACACGTGGCGAAAGCGTTCCTGATAGTGCCGCCGCAAGGGTTCGTTGCGATCCAGCAATTCGTGACAACGCAACAGTAACTCGGGAAAATCGACCACACCTTCGCGCTGGCATTGCGCCTCATAGGCCGCATACAACTCAACCCGTTTTCGTGTGCCGTCATCCCAAGCTTCAACCGCTGCCGGGCGCAAACCGGCCTCTTTTCGCGCGTTGATGAAAAACGTCAAATCGCGCGGCGGGAACTTTTCGTCGTCCACGTTGAGCGCTTTCAACAAACGTTTGACCGCCGATTGTTGATCAGACGAATCCATGATCTGAAACAACTGCGGCAAGCCGGCATCGCGGTAATGAGCGCGCAGCATCCGGTTGCAAAGGCCATGAAATGTGCCGATCCACATGCTTCTTGCGTTGATTGGCAACATGGCCGCCAGCCGCATTTGCATTTCCTTGGCGGCTTTATTGGTAAAAGTGACGGCGAGAACGCCAGATGGCGGCACTTGTGTGGTGGAAATGAGCCACGCAATTCGCGTAGTGAGCACTCGCGTCTTGCCAGAGCCCGCGCCGGCAAGGATCAACGCGTGTTGCGCGGGAAGCGTTACAGCAGCAAGTTGCGGTTCATTCAGGCCTTCAAGAAGATTCACGTCGCTCCGGGGCTGGATGGGCCATATTCAAAAAGTCAATTGAAACAAGAGATTGCGGATTAGGTTCGAAAACAAGGGAATTGGATTGGGTGTCCCAGTCTACCGTGACCGCCTCGAATGCGTTGAACTGTGCGTTAGCAGACATTTACTTCCGCAGAATGCGCGTCCAATACACAGTGTTGTATGCGTTGAACTCCGCGGTAACGGGCCCCATCTTAGAACCGCACTGCAGATGTCGCCACAGCACAAGGAAAACAAATGAACTCACCATTGAAGCCGCAGATGAATCCCCCGCAACTGATGCCCTGGCTCGCAGCAAAAGCCGGGCTGCCGCTCCCGCTATCCGGTTTGTTGTGGCAGGAAGCCTGTCTTGATGCCGCCTATTACGCCGAACCCGGCACCAGTCGCTTTTTTGCACTGGCGGTCGATCGTCTGGTTGAAATGATCACCGAGGAGTCATTGCGGCGCGATGCAGCCTCGCTCGGCTTTCGTCCCTGGGCGCGCGCCCAGGCCAGACTCATCGGCGCAACCATCGGTTTGATCGACTCATGGCAGCAAGTTGGGCAGCGCAGCCTGCTTGCGCTAAAGAGTTTGCATTGAAATAGTAAGTAGTGCGCTGGAAATTGGCCCGTCTTCGTGCCAATAAATTGAAAGGAGCATCAAATGAAACCGAAACTAGCCATCGCTATCATGGCCCTTGCTTTTGCAAGCTTTGCGGTTATTGCAGCGTCGTCAACGGTCTCTGTGCCGACCGCCAATCCAGGCGCAAGTGAATCGACCGCACCTCAGTACTTTTACATGGGCGAAAGTTTCCAGGTCTTCTAAGCAGCGCCCGACGTTCAATTTGCATTCCCGTGGGGTTCCGCTGGTCGGGAGCCCCATTGAGGCGGTCCAGATGCGCATTCATGCCAGAGCTGACCGAACGTCACGTGCTCCCGCGCCGCGCCAGGCAGATCTGGCTGCGGCTCAGTGATTGCTCATTCCCCGTGCGTATAATCTCCAACGTCAAGGGTGGAACGAACAACGATTAATTCAATCAACCGCCTGCCTTCCACCCTCATATTTCGTCCATTTCATACCGGCCATGCAGGAAAAATACCAGGCGTCCGATGTTGAACAGGCGGCGCAGGCGCATTGGAACTCGACGCAAGCGTTTCGTGTCGTCGAGAACAGCGCCAAGCCCAAATACTATTGTCTGTCCATGCTGCCCTATCCTTCGGGAAAATTGCACATGGGGCACGTCCGCAATTACACGATTGGCGACGTTATATCGCGTCACTATCGCATGCGCGGCTACAACGTTATGCAACCGATGGGTTGGGATGCTTTTGGTCTGCCGGCCGAAAACGCTGCAATGCAGAACAACGTGCCGCCGGCAAAGTGGACGTACGACAATATTGCCTACATGAAGCACCAACTCCAGTCGCTGGGCTTCGCCCTTGACTGGCAGCGTGAGCTGGCGACCTGCAGTCCCGATTATTACCGCTGGAATCAGTGGTTCTTCTTGCGCATGCTGGAAAAAGGAATTGCGTACAAAAAGACGCAAGTGGTTAACTGGGACCCGGTCGATCAAACCGTTCTGGCAAACGAACAGGTTATCGAAGGCCGCGGCTGGCGTACTGGCGCAATCGTGGAGAAACGGGAGCTGCCTGGCTACTACCTCGCGATCACCCAGTATGCAGACGAACTTCTGACCGCGCTGGATACTTTGCCCGGCTGGCCGGAACGCGTCAAGACCATGCAGGCTAACTGGATTGGCAAGAGCACCGGTGTGCGTTTCGCCTTCCCCTACAAACTTGAAAATAATGGCAGCATCACCAGCGGGCAACTCCTGGTATTCACCACGCGCGCCGACACGATCATGGGCGTCACGTTTTGTGCCGTCGCCGCGGAACACCCCCTGGCGACACATGCGGCCAAAGACAATCCTGCCCTGGCGGCTTTTGTCGATGAATGCAAACATGGTTCGGTGATGGAAGCCGACATGGCAACGATGGAAAAGAAGGGTATGCCCACCGGGCTGTTTGTTTCACATCCGCTGACCGGCGAGCAGCTCGAAGTCTGGGTCGGCAATTATGTATTGATGAGCTACGGCGAGGGTGCCGTCATGGGCGTACCGGCCCATGACGAGCGGGATTTCGCTTTCGCCAAAAAATACAATTTGCCGATCAAGCAGGTGGTTGCGGTCGACGGCGAGCAGTTTTCGCTCGACGGCTGGCAAGAATGGTATGGTCAAAAAGATACCACCGGGCAGCGCGGCCGGTGCATCAATTCCGGGCCGTATGACGGCCTCGGTTACGCCGAGGCAATCGACGCGATTGCCGCCGACCTCAAAACAAAGGGTCTTGGCGACACCAAGGTTCAATTCCGCCTGCGCGACTGGGGCGTATCGCGCCAGCGTTATTGGGGCTGCCCGATTCCGCTGATTCATTGTGCCGCGTGCGGCACGGTGCCAGTACCGGATGATCAGCTGCCAGTGATCCTGCCGGAAGATTGCGTTCCGGACGGCGCCGGAAACCCACTGGCCAAACGAGCCGATTTTGTCAATTGCGCCTGTCCAAAGTGCGGACAGCCGGCACAGCGCGAGACCGATACGATGGACACATTTGTCGACTCGTCCTGGTACTACGCTCGCTATTGCGCGCTAGGAAACGCAAATCCGGCCAACGCAATGGTCGATGAGCGCACAAACTACTGGATGCCGGTCGATCAATACATCGGCGGCATTGAACACGCCATCCTGCATCTGCTGTATTCGCGGTTCTGGACCAAGGTGATGCGCGACCTTGGACTGGTCAACTACGATGAGCCGTTTGCCAATCTGCTCACTCAGGGCATGGTGCTGAACCACATATTCTCGCGCCGTACCGACAAAGGCGGGGTCCAGTATTTTGCGCCCGAAGAGGTCGATTTGTTGCGCAATGAGGACGGCCATGTAACGGGCGCCACCTCCAAAGCGGACGGTCAACCCGTCGATTACGGTGGCGTTGGCACCATGTCGAAGTCGAAACGCAACGGCGTCGACCCGCAATCACTGATCGAGCAATTCGGTGCCGATACCGCGCGATTCTTCATGATGTTTGCCTCACCTCCCGAGCAGACGCTCGAATGGTCTGACTCCGGCGTTGAGGGTGCGTTTCGCTTCTTGCGCCGCGTTTGGGCGATGGGTCATGGCATCCACACGGCAGGTGTATCGACAGCCATGCCAGCCAAGCTTGCCGACTCACTAGCCGCGACGCGACGTGAAATCCATCTGCTGCTCAAGCAGGCAAACTATGATCTGGGAAAATTCCAGTTCAACACAGTTGCCTCGGCCGCGATGAAGATGCTCAATTCCCTCGAAAAAGCCTCTGCTGGCGAGGGCAGAGCAGCGGTGATGACGGAATGTTTCAGCATACTATTGCGATTGCTCTCGCCGTTAACGCCACATATCGCCCATGTCCTTTGGCGCGATCTGGGCTATGGTGGGGATATTCTCGATGCCGCGTGGCCGGAACCGCTGGACGCCGCGATGGTTCAGGATGAAGAGGAATTGGTGCTCCAGATCAACGGCAAATTACGCGGTAGCATCTGGGTAAAAGTCAGCGCTGACGGGCCTGAAAACCGGGCGGCGATCGAAGCCATTGCGCTCGCCTCGGACACCGCGCAAAAATTTCTTAACGGCGCAGCTGCGAAGAAGGTAATCGTTGTGCCAGGGCGCCTGGTCAACATCGTGATTTGAAACATAGTCAAATGCACACCAAATTGCTTCACGCCAGGTTTTTTCTGCTTCTTCTGCTGGGGTTGTTGTCAGCCTGTGGCTTTCATCTTCGCGGCGCCTACTCGTTACCCTTCAACACACTCTATATTTCCCTGCCGGAATCGACCGAGTTGCATGCCCAGATTCGCCGCAGCGTCGAGGCCGGATCAGCGACCCGGATCGTCGATCTTGCCAGTAAAGCGGAAGCTAATCTGTATGTGCTCGGCGACGCGCAACAAAAAAACATACTGTCGCTAAATGCTGCCGGACGCGTCCGCGAATTCGAACTGGTGCGTACGTTCACTTTTCGACTTCTTGATGCCGCCGGCGGCGAACTCGTCGCACCCTCACGCATTGTGATGCGACGCGAAGTGACATTTAGCGACGAACAGGTATTGTCCAAGGAAGCAGAAGAACTGTTGCTCTGGCGCGACATGCAGAACGACTTGGTGCAACAGTTGCTGCGCCGCCTTGCCGCCGCAAAACCGTTGCTAGCTGCTGCAACCACTGCCCCTTTTACATCGCCTACCCCCGTCCCGGGACGGGTTTATTGACTGGCTCGCTGCGCTAGGGTGTTACGAAGCGCGCTGATTGGGCCTCTGGCGGATTAATTCATGCAACTACGTCCCGAGCAGCTCGCCGCTCATCTGCAAAAGCCGCTAGCGCCGCTCTATCTACTGCATGGCGACGAACCGCTATTGGTCATCGAAGCCGCCGATTCAATCAGGATGGCCGCGCGCAAACAAGGCTTTGAAGAGCGCGAGATCATCGTCGCCGGCACCAATTTCAACTGGGATGAGCTTTTTCTGGCGGCCGGTAATCTCTCTCTGTTCGGTGACAGCAAGCTGGTGGATCTGCGCATTCCATCCGGCAAGCCCGGACGCGAGGGCAGCGAAGCGCTGCAACGTTACATCAAGACACTCGGCTCTGGCGTGGTCACCTTGATCACTCTGCCGGAGCTCGATTGGCAGGCTAAAAAGGCAAGTTGGGTCGTCGCACTCAGCAGCGCCGGCGTGGTGATCGAATGCAATGCGCCACCACTGGCACGTCTGCCTCATTGGATTGCCGAACGGCTGTCGCGGCAAAAGCAGAGCGCGCCGCGCGAGGCACTCGAATTCATCACGGCGCACGTGGAGGGCAACCTGCTGGCTGCGCACCAGGAAATTCAGAAACTCGGCCTGATTTACCCGATTGGCGAAATTTCACTGACGCAGATCGAAGCCGCCGTACTCAACGTTGCCCGCTATGACGTTTCCGATTTGCGTGATGCGGTCAAAGCGCGCGACACCGTGCGCGCCGCCCGTACTCTGGAGGGATTGAAAGCCGAAGACGCCGCAAAGCCGCTTGTGTTGTGGGCACTGGCAACGGAAGCTCGTGCTTTGACAGCTCGGGCTGCGCTCCTGCACGCTGCAAAAATTGATCGCATGATTAAGGGTCTGGCGCGCGGCGACATTTGGGATGAGTTTTTGCAGCTCGCCTTGCGTCTGACACGCCCGACCGGCAGGTCATGATCCATACTTGGACCGATATTTGGACAGCATCGGCGGAAGGCGTATAAATCACCTATGAATATTAAGCTCTACATGCAGCAGGTCGGTCAGGCAGCGCGCGACGCATCGCGCGGCATGGCGCGCGCGTCCACCGCCGACAAGAACATTGCATTGCACGTCATGGCAAGGGAGATCCGCGCCCGGAGCAGCGAGCTTCTCGCCGCAAACGCGGCCGATATCGCGGAAGCCACAGCCGATGGACTGGATGCGGCCATGCTCGACCGCTTAACCTTAAGCGACAAGAGCATCGAAGCGATTGCCTTGGGGCTGGAACAAGTCGCCTCGTTGCCCGATCCCGTTGGCGAGATTACCGACTTGAAACGTCGCCCATCGGGCATTCAGGTTGGCCGGATGCGGGTGCCGATCGGTGTTGTCGGCATCATTTATGAAGCGCGGCCGAACGTAACCGCCGATGCGGCCGCGCTGTGCCTCAAATCGGGCAACGCAGCAATCCTGCGTGGCGGCAAAGAGGCCTTGCGCGCCAATCAGGCTATCGCTGCCTGCGTGCGCGCCGGTCTGGCTTCAGCCGGCTTGCCCGAAAATGCGGTACAAGTCATCAACACCACCGACCGCGAAGCTGTCGGTCACCTGATCACCATGCCGGAATACGTCGACGTGATTGTGCCACGCGGCGGTAAGGGGCTGATCGAACGGATAAGTCGCGATGCCCGCGTGCCGGTCATCAAACACCTCGACGGTAACTGTCACGTTTACATTGACGAGACGGCTGATCCGGCGAACGCATTGGCCATTCTCGAGAATTCCAAGACGCAACGCTATGGGACCTGCAATACGGCCGAATCACTGTTGATTGATCGCGCCGTCGCCGTCTCGCTAGCGCCGACTTTATGCGCCATGCTGCATGCCAAGGGCGTTGAAATCCGCGGTTGCGATGCCACACGAAAACTCTTTGCGCTGGCGATCGCTGCCAGCGAGGAGGACTATGCCGCTGAATATCTCGCGCCGATCATTTCGTGCAAAATTGTGGATGGAATCGACGCAGCCATCACCCACATCAACCATTACTCCTCGCAACACACCGAAACCATCGTCACCGAGAATTACTCGCATGCGCTGCGCTTCCTGCGCGAAGTCGATTCGGCCAGTGTGATGGTGAACGCGTCTACCCGGTTTGCGGACGGTTTCGAATTCGGCCTCGGCGCCGAAATCGGAATTTCCACCGACAAGTTCCACGCCCGCGGTCCGGTCGGACTGGAAGGCCTAACGTCGCAAAAGTGGATCGTACTTGGCAACGGAGAAATTCGTGCCTGAATCGTTTTTCGAAAGAAAGAGCAAGAGATCTTGATGAACCTCTTTCGCCTTGGCAGCTGCATCTGTTGTTTTCTTCCGGCATGGGCGTTGGCCGGCCCGATCTGCCCGCCGATGCCGATTCGTCTGGACTATTTTGAGTTCGGCCTGTTCTATTCGTCAGCCGGCGGCACCCGGGCCGGTGACGGAATTGACAGCGCGATCGTCGAAGAATTGGCCCGGCGCAGCGGTTGCTCGTTTGACGCGCAGCTTCAGGCTCGGGCCCGGACCTGGATTGAGCTACAGTCTGGCCGTCTCGACATGACGGTCAGCGGATTGCGCACCAACGAACGGGACAGCTTTGCCTGGTTCCTGCCCTACACACGCTTGCAGCATTCCGTGTTGCTCGGCCCCTCTGCACCGGCGAGTGTCGCGACGCTGGAACAGTTTCAGTCAGCTCCAACATTGAAATTCGGCGTCGTGCGTGGCTTTCGGCACAGTACATTTTATGATCCACTGATTGAACAATGGAAACTCGCCGGCAGAGTCATCGAGTATGTCGACGAGGCGCTGCTAGTCGCCGCGCTGCAACGCGGCGATGTCGCTGCAATGTTGTCCTACCCGGCGGTTTACCGGCGCTATCTTTCGGCAGACGAAGCTAGCCTCAAAATTCGTGTTCGCGACTGGGATAGTGACACTATCGGCATCAATGGCCATTTGGTGCTCAGTAAGGAACGGTTCTCCCGCACCGAGATGTTGAAATGGGAGCAACTCTTGAAAGATATGCGCCGCGATGGTACCTTGCTGAAGGTTTTTCGAAAATATCTGAGTGCCGAAGAGGCGGTACGGATGCTGCCATGAGTGCATCATCGGGGCCGCTAAATCACATCAAGGTGCTCGATTTGAGCCGGGTGTTGGCAGGCCCTTGGGCATCACAGTTGCTGGGCGACCTGGGTGCCGACGTGGTCAAGATCGAACGCCCCGGCAGTGGCGACGATACACGCCATTGGGGTCCGCCGTGGCTGGCGGACGGTACTGGCGAGGCAACCGATGATGCCGCTTATTTTCTGGGTACCAATCGCAACAAGCGTTCGCTCACCGTCGACATCACCTGCGCTGAGGGCCAGGCCATTGTGCGTCAGCTCGCCACCCAATCTGACGTCGTTCTGGAAAACTTCAAAGTCGGTGGACTCAAAGCCTACGGCCTCGACTACGCCAACCTGAAGCAAATCAACCCGAAACTGGTCTATTGCTCCATCACCGGCTTCGGTCAAGACGGTCCCTACGCCGAACGCGCCGGCTATGATTTTCTGATTCAGGGCATGGGCGGGCTGATGAGCATCACCGGCAGGGCCGATGGCGAAGAGGGTGCCGGGCCCCAAAAAGTCGGCGTCGCATTGGTCGATATTCTCACTGGACTTTATGCCACCGTCGCCACGCTCGCCGCGCTGGCGCATCGCGATCTGAAAGGCTACCGTGCCGGCGACGGCCAGCATATTGATCTCGCCTTGCTTGACGTACAAGTCGCCTGTCTCGCCAATCAGGCGATGAACTATCTTGTGTCCGGAACTGCGCCCAAACGACTCGGCAATGGACACCCGAACATCGTGCCGTATCAGGATTTCCCGACCGCCGACGGCGACATGATTCTGGCCATCGGCAATGACGGCCAGTTTGCGCGCTTCTGTCAGATTGCTGGGCGTAAAGAACTAAGCGCTGATGCGCGCTTCGCCACCAATGCCGCGCGGGTGAAGCATCGCGCCGACCTGATTCCCTTGCTGCGCCAAACCACCGTGATGAAAACCACGGCAGAGTGGATCGCCCTGCTCGAGTCAAACGCCGTGCCCTGTGGCCCCATTAACGACATCGCGGCAGTATTTGCCGATCCGCAGGTCATCCACCGCGGCCTGCGTGTCGGTCTGCCCCACGCCGCCGGTGGCGTCGCGCCGCAGGTGGGCAATCCGATCAAGCTCTCGACGACACCCGTAGATTACCGCCATGCACCACCACGGCTGGGCCAGCATACGGATGCGGTGCTGAGTGAGCTCGGTTACGATACCGTAGCGATTGCAAAGCTACGCGAAAGCGGCGTAGTCTGAACAGAAATCAACTCCAACACAAACGCAATAGTCGGCGCCGGCACAACGGCATTGTGGTGGTGCATTTTCGCCATATGCCAATTGATGCCTATCCCGAACCCCCGCTCAATTCTGTACCTTTCTGTTTGTTAGGCGAATCAAGCCCGGTCGAGATCAGGTTCACTGGAAACCGATTCTCAAAAAATGATTACGCTATACATTTGGGTGCCCGCCTCGTCGCGAGAAGGGACATTCAGGTTAACGACACCTCGGGCAGGTCTCGGCCAGTTGAAGACATTCGACCACAGACGCGATCAGGCAGGTTTATACAGAT
>CAZAGR010000063.1:0-10359 GCA_964484585.1 uncultured Propionivibrio sp.
CCGCGACCGGATGGGCGTCAAGCCCCTGCATTACGCCCTGCTGAACGACGGCACCTTCATTTTCGGCTCTGAACTTAAGGTGATTACCGCCCATCCCGGTTTCCCGCGCCAGATTGACCCGCTTGCCGTCGAGGAGTATTTCGCGCTCGGCTACGTTGCCGAGCCACGCTGCATTTACCACGGCGTCCAAAAGCTTCTGCCCGCCCACACCCTGACACTTAAACGCGGCCAGCCCATGCCCGAACAGCAACGGTATTGGGATGTGCACTTCAGCGGTGACAGCCAACTGAGCGCTGAACAGGCTATTGCCGAGCTACGCGGACGGGTTGATGAAGCGGTCCGCTTGCGCATGATTGCCGATGTTCCGTTGGGTGCCTTTCTTTCGGGGGGCGTTGATTCCAGCGCTGTGGTTGCAAGCATGGCCGGCCTCTCGTCGGCACCGGTACAAACCTGCGCAATCGGCTTCGACGACCCCGCATTCAACGAGTCCGAATACGCCGCCCGAGTCGCCGAGCGCTACGGCACGACTCACCATCTCGATATCGTTCGTGGCGATGATTTTGATCTGATCGACACACTGGCGTGGCTTTACGACGAACCGTACGCGGACAGTTCGTCGCTCCCCACCTACCGTGTCTGCCAGCTCGCGCGACGCCATGTGACGGTGGCACTCTCGGGCGACGGCGGCGACGAAACGTTCGGCGGGTATCGTCGCTATCGACTGCATCTGGCGGAAGAAGGTGCCCGCAACGCGCTGCCGCTCCCACTGCGCCGGCCGATCTTTGGCGCGCTCGGCCGCTACTACCCCAAGGCCGATTGGGCCCCGCGCTATCTGCGCGCCAAAACCACCTTCCAGGCGCTCGCCCTCGACAGCGTTGGCGCATATTTCCACAGCATGTCATTGATGCGTGACGACGAGCGGTCCCGCCTGTACTCGCCGGCCTTCAAGAAATCGCTCGCCGGCTACACAGCGGCAGACGTATTTCACCATCATGCTCGTGATGCAGGCACCAATGACCCGCTGGCGCTGATCCAATATCTCGACTACAAAACCTGGCTCACCGGCGACATCAACACCAAAGTAGATCGCGCCAGTATGGCTCATGCGCTTGAGGTACGAGAGCCCTTGATGGACCACAAACTCGTCGAGTGGCTGGCCACGCTCCCGTCCAACCTCAAGATTCGTGACGGGGAAGGTAAGTGGTTGTTCAAGAAGGCCTTCGAACCAGCGCTACCGACCGATCTGCTGTATCGGCCAAAAATGGGTTTTTCAGTACCACTGGCCGGCTGGTTACGCGGCCCTCTGTCACAGCGTCTTCGCGAGGCGGTGTTAGGTCCGCGCTTGCTCGACACCGGGTACTTTAATCGCGCTACGCTGGAGCAGATGCTTACGCAGCATCAGGGCGGACAGCGCGACTTTAGCGCGCCACTTTGGAGCCTGCTGATGTTTGACGCATTTCTACGCCGTGACGGGGCGGGTGAACTGTCCAGTCCAAGCCGGAAAGCTTAACGAGACAGGCTCTCCGACCAGAACGGGCCCTGACTTCGCCCGCAGGTCCACAACACAAACCTCATGCTATGCATGAAGTGATAACATTCAACTTATTGAATGCTATCACTTTTATTGTCCTCAATATTTAGCTAAAGCTGCCGTTAATACTTGAGTCATAGCCCGCACTACGTCTAAAGACGTCCGAATTCCGGCCTTTCGAATCCTTTTCCATGTCACTCTCGATGCTTCCACAGTCCGTCGTCGCCGCAGTTGAGTCGACCCCGATCCCGCCGTTGCCGCAAGTGCTGCTTCAACTGCTACAAGCAGTCGAGGACGATAACGCATCCCTGTCCAGCCTATCAACACTGATCAGTCGCGACGCGGTCTTATCCGCCCGCATCCTTGCCGCATCGAACTCGGCGGCATTCTGGCGGGGCAAAAAAATCTTGCGGATTGGCGATTGCGTGAATGTTCTTGGGACACGAATCGTTCGTTCCATGGCGACCTGTCTGGCCGTCCAGCATGCATTCGATCCACTTTCGCGCGGGCTGAAGGTGGATCTGGCGGACTTTTGGCGCCACTCGTTGCTGGTCGCGGAAACCGCGCGAATTCTGGCTGTTGAGTCCCGGACATCACTCGCCGAGGAGGCCTATCTGGCCGGACTGCTGCATGATCTTGGCGAATTGATGCTACTGGTTGGCATGCCCGATTATGCGGGCTTGCTGTCGATCTGTTCCGACGAAGCGAACCTGGCCGACCTCGAGAACGAAGTCATGGGCACCGACCATGCCGCCGTTGGCGCTTGGCTTGTGGACCAATGGAAGCTTGATTCCTTGATGGCTGACGCGATTTTGTTCCATCACCGCAGTGAATCGGAAATCGCCGCCGCCGACCCGCTTTCGCAGCTGCTTTGGACGGCTCACACCTGGGTCGCCACCGGCACCTTGCCCGAAAATTCCGAGCTACTGACGGGGATCCCCGCCGCCACCCTCGCGCCGCGTTTGCAGCAAGCTGAAGTCAATGTAGACAAGATTGCGTCTGCCCTGGGCTTGACCGAGCCCACAGTCGATCTTGACCTGGACCTCGATCTTGACCCTGTGCCAAAACGGCCCTTCCCCATCGTCATAGCCAATGCCCCGAAAACCGCTCCAAAAAGCGGGACCGACGCCGGACTTGAGGCAGCAGTCCGGGATCTGGCACTGATGCAGCCGCTACAGCGCTCACTTGGCGCGTTGGAAAGTGACAGCGAGATCCTGTTTTCTCTGCGCGAATCGGTACGCATCCTGTTCGGTATCGATCGACTGGCGTTCCTCATGTTTGACGCCGGCAAGGCGAGCTTCAGCGGTGCCGCCGATGGCAGCCACCCGGCGTTGTTGCAACAACTGGTGATTCCCTTGGACAATACCAACAGCCTTGTGGCCATGGCAGCGCAAGGCGGAGCACCCTGTGCCTCGTTCGAGCAGGCATCAGCAACGCTGACAGCATCGTCGTCTCTTGCCGATATCCAATTGATGCGCGGCCTTGGTGCAGATGGCCTGATTTGTGTGCCAATGCGTACCGGCAAACAATTGCTTGGCGTCATGGTCATCGGTCTGACGCAAGCCCAGTTCGCCAGAATGGACGCACGCACTTCATGGCTCACCGGTTTCGCCCGCCTTGCCGCGGGCACGCTTGAAGCCTGGCAGGAAACCCGTGAAAACAAGGCGCGCATCGAATCGGCCGTGATCGGACGTTTTGAGCGCAAGGAATACCGTGTAATCCATGAAGCCGGAAACCCACTCGGCATTATCCGCAACTACCTGACGCTGCTCGAGCGAAAGCTACCAACCCCCAACGCCCTCAACGATGAACTCAAAATAATCGGTGAAGAAATCGATCGCGTGACCCGAATTGTGGAAGGTTTGGTTGAAGTTCCGCTCGAACCCGACAGCCGTGATTTAGCCGAAGCGGGGGATCTCAACGCGCTGGTGCTCGACATGCTCTCGCTTTACGAAAACGCCTTGTTCAAACCACGCGACATTGTGGTGGACCTTAGCCTAGTCCCCGGCCGTGCGGACTTTGTCGGCGATCCAAACTCGGCGAAGCAGATTCTGCTTAATCTCTGCAAGAATGCGGCAGAAGCTATGCCGCAAGGCGGGCGGCTGACTATCAGCACGGCCTGCAACGTCATCGAACGTGGCCGTCAGCACAGTGAACTTAGCGTATCCGACAACGGCCCGGGGCTACCTGTCGAAGTTCAGCAACGACTGGCACAAAGGCCGGGAGATCAACCGTCTGGACGCCGCGGAATCGGGCTCAGTGTCGTATCCGATCTCGTAAGCCGCCTCGGCGGAAATCTAATTGTCAGGACACGGTCGGGTGAGGGCACAAGGTTCTGTGTCCTGATTCCCGCCGTTGCAGCGCATTCTCGAGAGGAATAAGAAATGAAACCAAATGAAATCAACGCGTGGACCTCTGCCATTCCAATGCAAGCTCCAGAACTGGAACGCCTGCTAATCGTTGAAGATGAGCCGCGGTTGAGACAGAGCACGGCCGTGCTCATGTCACGCGATGGTCGCGAAATTCTCCAATGCGGCACAGGTTCTGAGGCGCTCGCCTTGCTGACGGAGCAGGACGTTGGAGTGATTCTTCTCGACCTCAACCTGCCCGACATGAGTGGTATCGACGTGCTGATGCAACTACGGACGGTGCCGTCGACGGCGTCCGTCATCGTCGTCAGTGCGGAAAAACACATTGACTCGGCAATCCAGTGCCTGCGTTACGGAGCTGCAGAATTCATCCGCAAACCATTCAAACCCGAACACCTCGAACGCACTGTCGACAATCTCCTGCACCGGCGGCGTCTGGAGCGCAGTCATGCCTTTATGACCGCGCGCCTAGAGGAGTCCGAGCACCTTCACCGCTGTCTGGTGGATGAGTCACCCGACATTATTTACACCCTGGACGAGGAAGGGCGTTTTGCGTTCGTCAGTGGCCGCGTGGAAACGCTGCTGGGGTATTCGCGCAACGAACTAATCGGCCAGCATTTCTCGGTAATTGTCGATGTCGAAGATCGCGACAACGCAATGCACGCTTTCAACGAGCGACGCACTGGCGAGCGCGCCAACAGTAATGTCGAGGTAAGGCTTCGGCACAAGGATGACACTGGTCACCGGCACTTCGAAATGCGCTTCATTGTTGCAATACTGAACTCGACAGGCATCTATCAGCGTAGCGAGGGCAACCGTCAGCAACGATTCATCGGCACCTACGGAGTCGCATGCGACATCACGGAACGCAAGCGCGCCGAAGAATTGGCCAATTTCCACGCCTATCACGATCACCTGACCGCCCTGCCCAACCGCACGCTTTTCAATGACCGCCTTGACCTGGCGATTCGCTTGGCCGAGCGACGCAACGAGGTGGTCGCTGTCATCCTGATCAATCTCGATCGATTCAAACTCGTCAACGATACCTATGGCAACGCCGAAGGCGACCAGTTGCTGCAAAAATTCTCCGAGCGCCTGTCCGGAATGCTTCGATCGGTTGATACCGTGTCGCGGCAGGGGGGTGACGAATTCAGCATCCTGCTACCCGACCTCAAACATGCCGACGACGCCGAGCTCATCGCCCGCAATATCATGGAGGCGATGACGAAGCCCTTTATTGTCGGCGGTCGTGACTTTATCGCTTCAGTAAGTATCGGCATCAGCCTCTATCCGAACGATGGCGAGTCGCCGGAAGTCTTGCTTCGCCATGCCGATCTGGCCATGTATAGCGTCAAGAAAAGCGGCAAGAATGCCATTGCATTCTTCTCCCATGACATGCGCCAGGGTCATCGCGATCACATCGCGTTGGAAAACGACTTGCGTCGGGCCATTGAGCGTGGTGAACTGAAGCTGGTCTATCAGCCGCAGGTCAGCGCCGCACAGCACTGCATGCTGGGCGTCGAAGCCTTGCTGCGCTGGCATCACCCAGATCATGGACTGATTGATCCAAGCCGCTTCCTGGCCCTTGCCGAAGAGGCCGGATTCATCCATCTGATCAGCGACTGGGTGCTCGACGAAGCCTGCCGCCAGAGTGCGATCTGGCATGCGCTCGGACATAAAGGACTGCGTATGTCGGTCAACCTTTCCCCGCGCGACTTCGAACGTGACGACGTCGTCGAGCGCGTGATCGCCGCGTTAGAGACCCACGGACTGCCGACCGGCGCGCTGGAAGTCGAAATTACCGAGAATCTGCTCGTGCAAGACGTCGAGCGCGTGATCGACAAAGTGCGTTCACTGCGTCGTCGTGGCGTGCATGTCGCCATTGACGATTTCGGCACGCGTTATTCGTCACTCAACTATTTGAGACAGTTTCCGGTCAGTTGCATCAAGATAGACCAATCGTTCATACGCCCCCTGTGCGAAGACGCCGGCGCGGCGTCCATCGTCAGTGCCATCATCGGCATTGCCCAAGGGTTCAACCTGCACCTGATCGCTGAGGGCGTAGAGACCATTGCGCAAGTGGATCTACTACGCAGTCTCGGCTGCGACACCATGCAGGGTTTTCATTTCGCACGGCCAATGACGGCGGACGCAGTTCAGGACATGCTAACTAACTATCCGGCGGCGCTCGTCTAGCGAATCAACAGATTACCCGCCGAGCCTTATTCTCCGGGCTCATTCAGCCTATTCACCCCCCGTGAATTTAAGCCCGCCGATCCCGGCGACGATCAGCATGATCGAAATCAAGCGCGGGGCGTTCGATGGTTCGCTGAACATGAAAATCCCCAGCACCGCCGTCCCCACCGCACCAATCCCTGTCCATACCGCATAGGCTGTGCCCACGGGCAGCGCCTTGAGCGAGAGCCCGAGCAAGGCAAAACTTGCCCACGCCGCGACAATCGTCAACACGGCCGGCCACAGCTTGGTAAAGCCGTCTGATGCTTTCATTGCGCCGGCCCAGACAGGCTCGAGCAGACCCGCGGTCAACAGTAGCACCCAGGCAAAACCGACGGTTGGATTTAGAAGGGACATATCGATCTCCGAAAAAAATTTGATGGGACGCGTCCTTACTGAATTCCTTGGCCGCGCATGATGGGTACTATATGGGAGCCGTCAGTACTTTGGAAAATTGTTTACAAAAATGAGTTCACAAAATATCGCCCTGCTGCTGAGTTTTGGCATTCTGCTAATTTCAATTGCCAAGGCGCAAGACGCGCTTCCACCAACGTCTGATTACCTCGGCGAAGTACGTCGCGATGCCGACGGCAAGCTCATCACGATCACCCGACCAGCGCCCGAACAGGCAAACGCGCCGATGAGTTCCCGCACCCTTCGCGTCGGCCCGGAGGAGTCCCTTCACACGATCGCCGCGGCGGCCGCGCAAGCGCAGGATGGCGATACTATTGAAGTCACTGCTGGCGACTATTCCGCCGATGTAATCGTCTGGACGCAACACAAAATTACGGTGCGCGCCATTGGCGGCCGAGCACGTCTGATCGCCGCCGGCGCCAGTGCGGAGAAAAAGGCAATCTGGGTCATTCGAGGCGGCGACATCACGATCGAGAACATCGAATTCACCGGTGCGCGTGTGCCTGACAGGAATGGTGCCGGCATTCGCTTCGAAAAAGGTCATCTGACCATCCGCAACTGCCGCTTCATTGACAACGAAAATGGCATCCTCACCGGCGGGGACCCCGACTCCGAACTCGACATCGAAAGCAGCGAGTTCGGCAACAATGGCGCGGGCGACGGGTACAGCCACAACCTTTACGTTGGCGCACTCAGACGCTTGCGCGTCACCGGCAGCTACTTTCATCACGCCCGGGTGGGGCATCTGCTTAAAAGTCGCGCTGCCGAGAACCACATTCTCTACAACCGCCTCTCCGACGAAGTGGGCGGCCACGCCAGCTATGAACTCGAATTTCCCAACGGCGGCCTCGCCTACGTGATTGGCAACATCATCGAGCAAAGCGCCACCACAGAAAACTCGACGATGATTTCCTTTGGTGCCGAGGGTTACAAATGGCCGAAGAGCGAGCTTTACCTGATCAATAACACCCTGGACAACAACCGGCCGCAAGGCGGCGATTTTCTGGTCGTCAAGCCCGGTTTCAGCAAGGTACGCGCATACAACAATCTGCTGATCGGCAAGCGTCCGCTCAACAATGGCATCAACGGCGAATTCATCAATAATCCGAATACTGACGGGGAAACCTTCATCCACGCCCAGCGACACGATTACCGAATCAAACGCGAGAGTCCGCTGCAGCGCAGCTTTCTTTCGCCGGGCAGCGCCAATAATATTGAACTGACACCTACGCACGAATACATTCATCCGGTTGGAACCCGCGCGCTAAGCTCCACCCCTACCCTGTCGGGCGCGCGACAGACATTGGTCTCGGACAAGGCGCTCTGAAGCAGGCTTGCAAGGCTGAAGAGGACGCTCGCTTCCGCTCGGGATCTATAAGTCCCATAACGTGCACGAATCATTGGTGCTGGAGCGGGCGAAGGGATCGTCGCCAGACGCCGGTAACGCACCTCTCCGAAGCTGCGACGGAGGATTGGAAGCGCTTGCAAATTCTTCGCTAATTGTCATTTGACGGCAATGTCGCCTTACGATATTACTAATCGCGCTGCAAGAAGAATTTCTCAATCCGCTGGCCATTAGTGACGTCAAAGAGACGACAATTTGTCGTCATGGTGTCGGCGAACTGTCGTTGCCGTCTCGTATCGCCTTGTGAGGCAAGCGGCTAAGCTCGGCATTACCGAACCACTACCAAGAAAGAAGAGGTGTCATCGTGAAACTGCATTCAGGCCTGGTGTTTGCGCTCAGAACAGCAAGATCTTGGTCGCAAGAGGAACTGGCGACAGCGTCGGGCCTCAATATCCGCACCATCCAGCGCATAGAAACGGCTCACCTGGCATCGCTGCAGTCGCGCAAAGCGCTTGCTTCGGTATTCCAGATCGACATCAAAGACCTTGAAGATAAAGAGTGTGCTGCCATGACCACTTACGAATACAAGACCGTGGAGATTGGCCTCAAACGCGGATTTTTGTCTGGCCTGAAGGCGTCAGGGTTTCCAGACCTTGGTGTACTCCTGAACGTCCAGGGCAAGGAGGGTTGGCGGCTAGTGCAAATTCTCACCCCGGATCTGTTGACTAGTTGGGGCAAGTCGACCGAGAAGATGGTCGCCATCTTCGAACGCGCTCAGTCAGCGTAGCGTTTGCGGGACTGGATCGACCGAATGCAATCAACATGATAGCCAACTGCGCAAAAAAGGGATCGGGCTCGAATTAACTTACGGGGCGACACACGGCAAGGTGAGCGTAATGCACGTCCCCTCGCCCGGCGTGCTTTCGGCCGTGATGATCCCGCCGAGCGGACCGGTGGCTAGGTTGTAGCAGATATACATGCCCAGGCCGCTCGTGCCTTGCCCCAATTGCGTTGTAAAGAACGGGTCAAAAATGCGCCGGCAGGTCATCTCGTCCATGCCTGCGCCATCATCGGCAAACCGCAGTGTCACTGTTTCAGTGGAACATTCCGCGCTCAGATGCACGCTGCCCTGAGTGCGGTCACGGAAGGCGTGCGTCAGTGCGTTCTCCAGTAGCTGGGCTACTATGTTCTCTAACGCATCGGGGTAACTGTCCAGTTCTCCATCCCCCTGCACGTCATACTCGAGGCGGTAGGGCGTGTCACGCAGCAGGGGTTTGAAGGATGCTACCAAATCACTGACAAGCGCGCGCACGAGCACTTTATTCCGGGTCAGGGAACGGGCATCGGCTGCCACTTGGCGGAAGCTGGAGATGAGGCGTGCACTTCGCTCCAGATTGCGGTTCAGCAGCTGTGCTGCGCTTATCGATGCATCCAATCCGCCCTCAAGTTCGCTACGCTTTATCGCGCCTTGGGCAATGGATGACTTCAGCCCAGCCATTCGCCCCTCCAGGGTGCTGGCGACCGATACGCAATTTCCGATAGGCGTATTGAGCTCATGTGCGACCGCTGCCACCAATGACCCCAGCGAGCTAAGTTTTTCGGACTGAACGAGCTTGTTTTTGGCGACAGTTAGCTGATCAAGTGCCCCCTGCAAGGCTTCGGTGCGTTCACGCACGCGAGTTTCCAGACCAAGGTTGAGCTTCAGCAGTTTGGCTTCCGCGTCTATCTGGCGGGTGATGTCGCGCGCCACTGAAAATAATCCGACCGGCTTACCCTGGCTGTCGCGCACAACGCTGGTGACCACTGACACACGGATACGGCGTTGGTCCTTGGTTAGATACGTCGCATTGCGCGTTACGCCGTTCAATTCGATGGCGGCGGCAATCAACTCCTCCGGCGTGTTTTCGACATCATGCCCAAGCGCCTTTCGCAACTCCTTGGCGCGGCGGTCCATTTCTTCGGGAACAAGGTATTTGGTGAAGGGCTGGCCGAGCATTTCTTCGGCACGATAGCCCAGCATGCCTTCGGCACCGGAATTGAAGACACTTAGCCGACCCGACAAATCCATCGCGAGTATTGCCATTTCAGTACTGGAATCGAGCAGGGCCTGCATTCTGAGCGCCAGTGCCTCGAATTCCTTTGCGCGCTCGGTCGCCAGGTGTTCCGACGCTTTCAGCCTGTTCAGTAATTGGCGGGTATTTGTTGCGAGCACGCCGGCGAGACCGCCCATCAGAAAGATCGCCACGGTGTAGAGAATCAGAATCTGTCCGTGAGTACGGATAATTGGTGCTTGAATCCAGCCTTGACTCACCGCCAAGACGTTTAGCCCCAGCAGACACAGGCTGATGCTAGCCAGCAGGAGGGCTTCGCGTCGGCCCTGAAGCCAGGCGGCGACCATGATGAACGGGGGCACGAAAATCAGAACGGGTGTGCGAATGCCCTCAACGAAGAAAGCTAAGCCTAGC
>CAZAGR010000064.1:0-10343 GCA_964484585.1 uncultured Propionivibrio sp.
CCGGCAACAATCTGACGCTGACTATCGATGCGGAATTACAACGAATCGCGGAGCAGGCTTTCGGGACCACAAGGGTGCGCTAGTTGCCATCGAGCCATCGACCGGCGGGTTGCTGGCAATGGTGTCAACGCCGACCTACGACCCAAACCTGTTTGTTGATGGCATCGACAATCAGAGCTGGCGCGAACTGAACGAGTCGCCCGACAAACCTATGGTGAACCGTGCGCTGAACGGGGCCTACCCGCCCGGCTCGACATTCAAGCCCTTCATGGCGCTGGCGGCATTGACAGCTGGGAAACGTCGCGCCGAGCAGACGATCTCCGATCCCGGCTCATTCACCTTTGGCGGACACACGTTTCGCGATGACAAGAAGGGCGGCCACGGCTCGGTGGATATGTATAAATCGATTGTGCAATCGTGTGACACCTATTACTACATGCTGGCGAATGACATGGGGATCGACAACATTTCCAGCTTCATGGGGCAGATCGGATTCGGGCAGCGTACGGGGATTGACATCGAGGGCGAGTCGGAGGGTGTGCTGCCATCTCAGGCGTGGAAGAAGAAGCGCTTCAAGAAACCCGAGCAACAAAAGTGGTATGCCGGCGAAACCATTTCCATCGGCATTGGTCAAGGCTACAACGCCTACACGCCGATACAGCTTGCGCAAGCGACCGCCGTGGTCGCCAATAAAGGTGTCATGTTTCGACCGCATCTGGTCAAGTACATCACCGACACGCTGACCTCCGAACGCACCCTGATCGAACCCAAACCCATGCGCACCCTTGACCTCAAACCCGAACATCTGGAGGTTATCAAGAATGCGATGGTCGGCGTCAACAAGGAAGGCACGGGCGCCCGCGCCTTCGCCAAGGCCGACTATGTTTCAGCGGGAAAGACGGGAACTGCCCAAGTGTATTCGCTCAAGGGAGCGGAGTACAAGGCCCATAGCGTCAAGCAGGAACTACGCGATCATGCGCTGTTTATTGCCTTTGCGCCGGCCGACAATCCCAAGATAGCGATGGCGATCCTGGTTGAAAATGGCGGCTTCGGCGCGCAGGCGGCCGCGCCCATTGCACGTCTCGTGCTCGATTATTACCTGCTGGGCAAGCGGCCACCGGGTCCGGCTGTCGTGGATGATTCGGCGACGGAGGACAGTCCGTGAACGAGTTCAACCTAAACGCGCTGCGCAAGCGCTGGCAGCAACTGATCGCGCCGATTGATCTGCCATTGATGGCAATTATCGTCCTGCTGCTCTTGGTAGGTACGGGGATCATGAGCAGCGCCTCACCGGAACGAATGGGTGCGCAATTGCTGAATATCGGCGTCGCGTTGCTGGTAATGCGTCTTGCCGCCCAAGTTCCTCCGCAACGCCTCATGCATCTGGCCATTCCGATTTATGTCGCCGGCGTTCTCCTGCTGATCGCTGTCGCGATGTTCGGTGATATCTCCAAGGGTGCGCGGCGCTGGCTGAATCTCGGCGTGATGCGCATACAGCCTTCGGAGCTGATGAAAATTGCCATGCCACTCCTGTTGGCGTGGTTCTTCCAGCGCCATGAAGCCATGTTGCGCATGCGCGATTTTGGCGTCGCGGCCCTGCTGTTGCTGGTGCCTGTCGCGCTGATTGCACGCCAACCCGATCTCGGTACAGCGATTCTCGTCCTCTCTGCCGGCTTTTATGTCATCTTCTTTGCCGGCCTGCCTTGGAAAATCATGATCGCCATGCTGGTTGCCGCACTGGCCTCAGCACCGGTTGCGTGGACATTCCTGCACGATTACCAGCGGGCGCGCATTCTTACCCTGCTTGATCCGGAAAAGGATCCGCTGGGCAAAGGCTTCCATATCATTCAATCCACCATCGCCATCGGCTCGGGTGGATTTTTCGGCAAAGGATGGCGGCAGGGCACGCAAGCACAGCTCGATTTTCTACCCGAACGACACACGGACTTTATCTTCGCCGTGTTCTCGGAGGAATTCGGCCTGTTCGGCAATCTCGTTCTGCTGACGCTTTATGCCCTCCTGATCGGTCGCGCGCTGATGATCGCCGCCAATGCGGCCACCCTGTTTGCCCGTCTGCTGGCCGGGGCGATCACGATGATTATCTTCACCTACGCATTCGTCAATATGGGCATGGTGTCCGGCATATTGCCCGTGGTCGGCGTGCCCTTGCCGTTGATCAGCTATGGCGGCACCGCACTGGTCACGCTATCTCTCGGCATCGGCATCCTCATGTCGATTCACAAAAATCGCATGCTGGTGCAGAAATGATGCGGCACGCTGCTCTGCCGATGGTGGTAGTCCTCGTTGCGGCTTGCGGCGGTCAGCCGCCACGACCCATCGAAGATCGACGCGCCACACCTCCCGCCGTATCGCCAGCGCCGACTTTTAAGTCCGATAGCAAAAAGCCGCTGCCGCCCCAGCGCGGCGGCGGCTATTACCAGGATGACGGCCCGGACGCCGCGACGCCACCGGATCTGCAATTGATCCCGGACGCGACTCCTCGTGCGGAGCCCTTGCATCGGTTCGCCAACAATCCCTATTCCGTCTTTGGACGCGACTATGTTCCGTTGCGCGATGCCACAAGCTATCGCGCAAGCGGCGTCGGCAGTTGGTACGGGCGCAAGTTTCACGGTCAGAAAACCTCCAGCGGTGAAACCTACGACATGTACGCAATGACCGCGGCGCACCCGACGCTGCCGATCCCGTCCTATGTCAGGGTCACCAATCCCGCCAACGGCAGATCAGTCATTGTGCGAATCAATGATCGTGGCCCGTTCCACGCCGGACGACTGATCGATCTTTCTTACACCGCCGCCTGGAAGCTAGACTACATCGCTCAAGGCAGCACACTGGTCATCGTCGAGGGCGTCGCGCCAGGCCAGGTGCTCGCGACCAGGCCGGCCGAAACCGTCAGCCCGCCGGTCGACGAGATAGCGATGTTTGCGTCCGCGTCACCACCACTACCGACCCTGCCCGGGGAAGGTGGCCACTATGTACAACTCGGCGCCTTCGGCAATCGCGATAATGCCGAGGCGCTCAAAATTCACCTCGCCCGCGAGCTCGGCGAACTCGCGCCCAAACTCGTCATCCGCAGCGTCGGGACGCTCCATCGCGTGCAATTGGGTCCCTGGCCTGACGCCGCAACCGCGCGTCAGGCTGCGCAAGCGCTGCGGGAGACCTTCGAGATAACCCCGGTCGTCGTACAGCGCTGACGACCACACTTTCCCACCATACTGCCGTGGCGTACGCATTGCGGCCAGTATAATTTTCCATGCCATTTTCAATAGATTGCCGACCCTCCATCATGCGTTTTCTGCTCCTGTTTGCACTGTCTTGCACCGCTACTTTCCTTGCCCCCGCCTATGCTCAGGTGATTCCGGCACCCACCTTGAACGCCCGTGCCTGGATCTTGATGGACTACAACAGCGGGCAGGTGCTTGCCGCCCAAGAACCGGACCTGAAGCTTGAACCGGCTTCGCTGACCAAGGTCATGACGACCTATCTGATCGCGGCCGCCTTGCAAAAAAAGTCGCTGATGCCGGAACAAAAGGTTGTCATATCGGAGCGTGCTTGGCGCACCTATGGCTCGCGCACATTTTTGCAAGTCGGCAGCCAGACCACCGTCGATGACTTGCTCAAGGGCATGATCATCCAGTCCGGCAACGACGCTTCGGTGGCGCTGGCAGAAGCCATGGCCGGCAGTGAAAACGCCTTCGCCGAATTGATGAACCGCGAGGCGGTGCGGTTGGGCCTCAAGGACACGCATTTTCTCAACGCCAGCGGTTATTTTGATAACGCCGAACCGCAGCATGTCTCGACCGCACGCGATCTCGCTCGCCTGGCCGCCGCGTTGATTCGCGATCACCCCGAAACCCATGCGATTCATGCCATCAAGGAATACCGTTCGCAGGGCATCCTGCAGCACAATCGCAACCGTTTGCTATGGATGGATGCCTCGGTCGACGGCCTCAAGACCGGCCACTCCAACGCTGCAGGCTATTGCCTGATTTCAACGGCCAAACGCGGTTCTCAACGCCTGATTGCCGTGGTACTGGGCACGCCTTCGGATTCCGTGCGCGCCGAAGAGTCGCTCAAGTTGCTGAACTGGGGCTATACCGCGTTTGAATCGGTAAAGCTGTACGACAAGAATCAATCTGTCACACAAATCCCGCTGTACAAGGGTGCCGAGCCGCTGGTCAATGCCGGTTTCAGCTCGGAGTTCGCAATTTCGGTACCCAAAGGTATGGCCGATAAAGTCGCGGTAGAGTTTGACAAGCGTGCGCCACTAATCGCCCCGATAGTCGCGGGAAGCGAACTGGCCACCCTGAAGATAAGCGTCGGCGGTCAAACTGTCGGCGAATACCCGTTGGTGGCACTGGAAGACGTTAATCTCGGTGGCTGGTTCCGCAGACTCTGGGACAGCATCCGGCTGCTATTCGCTTAAGTCGACACGTGTCCCAACTCTATCTCAACGGTGAATGGCTGGAACCCGAGACAGCGCGCGTCTCGGTGATGGATCGTGGCTTCCTGTTTGGCGATGGCATTTACGAAGTCATTCCTGTTTATTCGCGGCAGGTCTTCCGTCTCACTGAACATTTGAGCCGTCTCCAACACAGTCTCGCCGGCATTCAACTCGCGGACCCCCTGAGCGAACCAGCATGGCGCGACGTGATCGCCCGGGTTATTGCGGGCGCCGACTGTGAGGATCAATCGATTTACATCCAGGTGACGCGTGGGCCGATGGGGATTCGCAATCATGCGTTTCCGGCGCAGGTCAGGCCAACCGTCATGATCATGACCGAAGCGCTGACCGTACCCCCTGCGGAGCAACGCCAAACCGGCATCGCCGCAGTATCTGCCGCTGATATTCGCTGGCTACGCTGCGACCTCAAATCGACTTCTTTACTCGCCAACTGCCTGCTACGCCAGCACGCGGTGGCAAATGGCTGCGTTGAAACCCTATTGTTTCGCGATGGTTTTTTGACTGAAGGATCGGCCTCGAGTATTTTCGTCATCAAAGACAAGCAACTGCTAGCTCCAATAAAAAATCACCTGATGCTGCCCGGCATCACCTATGACGTGATACTCGAATTGGCTGTCGCGCACGGAATGCCGCATCAGGTGCGAGATATTACCGAGGCGGAAACGCGTGCTGCCGACGAGCTGTGGATGGCATCGTCGACCAAGGAAGTACTACCGATCACATTACTGGATGGACGAAAAGTCGGCGCCGGCGGGACGGCGGGTCCCGCATATACGGCGATGTACGGCTGGTATCAAGAGTTCAAAAATAGCGTCATGCGTGCTGGCGATGAACGATAAGCCACCCTTGATTGAATTCCCGTCAGATTTCCCGCTCAAAATCATGGGTGCGTCGACGCAGGGATTCGCTCAGGCTGTTGCCGACGTCGTGTTACGCCACGCACCCGAATTTGACCCGGCATCGATGACGATGCGACCATCGTCGGCCGGCAGCTATCTTTCATTGACCTGCACCATTCGCGCCAACTCGCAAGAACAACTGGACACGCTTTATCGTGAGCTGACCGCACACCCGATGGTCAAGGTTGTCTTGTGACCTCCGGATTCATTCTGCGCCAACTGGGGCGGGTTGACTACGCGCCGACGTTTGTCGCAATGAAAAATTTCACCGTTGATCGAACGGAAAGCACGCCCGATGAAATCTGGATTTGTGAACACCCCCCAGTTTTCACTCAGGGACTTTCCGGCAAAGCAGAGCATTTGCTTGACGACATCGGCGTGCCAATAGTGCAAGTCGACCGGGGCGGTCAGATCACCTACCACGGCCCCGGCCAGGTGATTGCCTACCTGATGCTTGATCTTCGAAGGCGCGCCCTCAAGGTGCGTGAACTAGTCACCCGCATTGAGCAAGCCATCATCGATACACTCGCCGACTACGAGATCCTGGGCGAGCGACACCCAGGCGCTCCGGGTGTATATGTCGGCGAGGCCAAGATCGCAGCTCTGGGTCTGCGTATCAAGAACGGCTGCAGTTATCACGGCCTGTCGCTGAACGTCCGCATGGATCTGAACCCCTATCGGGCAATCAACCCCTGCGGTTTCGCCGGATTGGCAATGACGCAAATCAGTAATCATTCTCATCGTCCGTTGAGCGATACTGAGAATGTTGCCATCGCACTGACCAACCATCTGAAAAAGCAGTTTCCATGACCGTCAAACCCATCGAAAAGCAAAGAGGCGAAGCCAAGACTGCCCGCATCCCCATCAAAATTATTCCCGTCAACGAGGTGCTGAAGAAGCCTTCGTGGATACGCGTCAAGGCGGGAAACAATGCCACGCGTTTCGGTGAGATAAAGCAGATTCTGCGTGAAAACAACTTGCACACCGTCTGCGAAGAAGCCACCTGCCCCAATATCGGCGAATGCTTTGGCAAAGGCACAGCCACCTTCATGATCCTCGGCGATCTATGCACCCGCCGTTGCCCATTCTGCGACGTCGGTCATGGCAAACCACTACCACCGGACGCGGATGAGCCAGAAAAGCTGGCGCGTTCAATCGCGGCAATGCGCTTGAAGTACGTCGTTATCACCAGTGTCGATCGCGATGACCTGCGCGACGGCGGTGCGAAACATTTTTCTGATTGCATTGCCCGTATTCGCGATCTATCGCCGGCAACTACAATCGAGATTCTGGTACCGGATTTTCGTGGCCGGATGGATGTCGCACTGGAAATCATGAGCAAACAACCGCCGGACGTAATGAACCACAATCTCGAAACTGTGCCTCGCCTTTACAAGCAAGCGCGACCGGGTGCGGATTACGCCCATTCGTTGAAATTGTTGCAGGAATTCAAAGGATACCATCCCGACCGTCCGACCAAATCCGGACTGATGGTTGGCCTCGGTGAGACCGACGCCGAGATTCTGACGGTCATGCACGACCTTCGTGAGCATCACGTTGACATGCTGACCATCGGTCAATATTTGTCTCCCTCGAAACATCATTTGCCGGTCCTTCGCTACGTCCATCCTGATACATTTGCCATGTTTGAATGCGAAGCACAAGCGATGGGTTTCAGTCATGCCGCCTGCGGACCGATGGTTCGCTCCAGCTATCACGCGGATCAACAAGCACACGAAGCGGGTGTGGTTTAATTTAGCTTCGTCTCGTTACCCGGGTACCTTGGATCATGAAACTCGATATGCGCAGCATCTACCGCTTTGCCCCAATGGACCACGCTGCGGGCGCGCCCTTACCGACCGGTGGCGATGTTTACTACGAGTGCACTGACTGCAAGGGCATTGTCAGTTCGGTGAGTTTTGCCAAGGCCGCCTGTGAGTGCGGCAATCTCACAGGCGGGGGCGGCAGCACTACCGTTCTTCACCCCGAGAAAGTCAGTCCGATGCGGGGCAAGTTGCGCTGAAATCAGCTCACACGATGCCGATTGGTGAATAGAAAATCGGCGCCGATGTAGTCGCTGCTAGACACACCGGCCGACTGGCGCTTTCTGTGCCATAAGCTTTGACTCTGCACTGCCGGGCGCCCTGGCTAACTCTTTTCGCTATTGGTAGCCGATGAACCTCAACACCGCCCAACAAGAGGCAATCGCTTACATTGATGGCCCACTGTTGGTGCTGGCCGGAGCCGGCTCGGGCAAGACAGGGGTGATCACGAACAAGATTGCCCACCTGATCAACACTCTGGGCATCGCGCCAAACCGGATTGCCGCGATCACCTTTACTAACAAGGCAGCGAAGGAGATGCAGGAACGCGTCACCAAGCTGATCGGCGGGCGCGGCGAGGGACTGACGATCAGCACCTTTCACTCACTTGGTGTGCGTATCCTTCGTCAGGAGTCGCGAGCCTTGAGCCTGAAGCCTGGCTTCTCCATTCTTGACTCCGCCGACACTACGGCGCTCTATCAAGAGTTGGCCGGCAATGTCGACAAGTCACGCTTGCGTATGTTGCAAACCAGAATTTCGCTGTGGAAGAATTCACTGCTTGATGCCGCCGGTGCAAAACTGGCGGCGGAGGATGAGTTCGAGCATGCGGCAGCGGCGCTTTTTGTTGATTACGAACGCAGCCTGCGCGCCTATCAGGCGGTGGATTTCGACGATCTGATTCGACTTCCGGTGACCCTTTTTCTGAACAACGAGGAGGCGGCGCAGCGTTGGCGCGGTCGCCTGTGGCATTTGTTAGTCGACGAATATCAGGACACAAATCGCTGCCAATACCGCCTGGTTCAACTGCTGACCGCGGGTCGAGATTCATTTACCGCCGTTGGCGATGACGACCAGTCGATCTATGCCTGGCGCGGCGCCGATGCCGCTAATCTAATGGCACTGCGCACGGACTATCCGGCTCTCAAGGTGATCAAGCTGGAGCAGAACTATCGCTCCACCACACGGATTCTGCAGGCAGCCAATGCGCTGATCGCACACAATCCCAAGGTGTTCGAGAAACGCCTGTGGTCAGAACACGGTCTGGGCGACCCCATCCGCGTGCGCTCCTGTCGCGACGGCGACGAGGAAGCGGAAGCCGTTGTTACCCAGCTTGCGGCACATCATTTCGCCAACCGCGGACGCTTTGCCAACTACGCGATCTTGTACCGCGGCAATCATCAGGCGCGGGTATTCGAACAACAGCTACGCGCCCAACGCGTACCCTATGTGATTTCCGGTGGTCAGTCATTTTTTGAGCGTACCGAAATCAAGGACATCACATCTTACTTACGATTGCTGGCCAATGAGAATGATGACCCGGCATTCATTCGGGCAGTAACGACACCTAAACGCGGCATCGGTAGCACGACGCTGGAGGCGCTGGGTCGCGCCGCCGGCCGCCGGCAACAGAGTTTGCTACTCACCGTTTTCACACCCGGTCTGGACGCGGATCTTAATGTAAAGCAGCATACGGCATTGCGTCAGTTTGGTGATTTCATCCGCCGCATGGAGCATGTGGCAAGGCACGAGACCGCAAGCGTCGCGCTTGACCAACTTCTTATCGCCATCGGTTATCAGGCCTGGCTGTTTGAGTCGTTGGAGCCACGTGAAGCTGAATCGCGCAGTGCAAACGTCCGCGATTTCACAGACTGGATTTCTCGCAAGGGCAAGGAAGAAAGCAAAACCTTACTGGAACTTGCACAAAGTATTGCGCTCCTCGCCATGCTGGACAAGAACGAAGAGACGACCGACGCGGTTCAGCTGGCTACACTACACGCGTCTAAAGGCTTGGAATTTCGTCATGTGTTTTTAGTCGGCATTGAAGAAGGCAGCCTGCCGCATCGCGATTCGTTGACGGCAGAGAAAATTGAAGAAGAACGCCGTCTGATGTATGTTGGAATCACTCGTGCCCAAGCCAGCCTGACCGTGACCTGGTGCGAACGACGGAAACAGGGACGCGAGTGGACACGACGCGAACCCTCTCGCTTCATCACCGAGATGGGCGAAACACCTTCAAAATCTGCGGGCGAGAATGTCCCGGACACTCAAACCGCGCGCAATAGGGCAGCTGAGTTACGCGCGCGATTCGCCGCCCGCTGATAAGAAAGAATCTCCAAATAAAAAAGGGGAGACTTGTCTCCCCTCGATACACCGCCGAATATCGGCTTGCTCAGTCTACTTTGCTGTCGGCTCTTTCAGTTTTCCACCGGAAGCATTCGCCAGATAGACAATGGCTCGCGCAAGCTCGAGATCACTGGCATCGGCACCACCCTTGGGAGGCATCGCATTCTTGCCCTTGATCGCCGACTTGAGCAAACCATCCAGACCTAGGCCAAGTCGCGGTTCCCATGCGGCATTGTCTCCGAGCTTCGGCGCGCCCGCCGCCCCGCTTCCGTGACAGGCAACGCATGCACCTGCATACAGCTGCTCCCCCGTGCGTTCCGCTGCGGCAGCACCGCCAGCGGCCGCTAACTCAACTTTAGCTATCGGCAAAATTCGGGAATTGATCGCTTCGGCATCAATCTTTTTTTCACCATGCGCAATACTGGATGCAAGAGAAACCATCCCGCCCACAATAAAAGCAGTGATGACTGCAATCATCAATCCATTGGCGGCGATATTTTGAATATTCAGTTCGGAGTTTGTATCAGACATATGGCTAACCTCGAAATTTTGAACTTCGCAGAGTTTATAGCCATTTCAGCGACGACGCGTACAACTTTTCAGTGAAAAACTGAACCATGGATGTAGCTGTAAATCTGTAGGCTTGCGTGAGAATTCAAGTATTGAGCTCGTGGTCACGGTAATGGGGCGTGTAAAATTCAGCGATCGGACGGTAGCCGTTTTTGCCCGTTATCTGCGCGCGTAGCTCAATGGATAGAGTACTGGCCTCCGAAGCCAGGGGTTGTGGGTTCGATC
>CAZAGR010000065.1:0-10300 GCA_964484585.1 uncultured Propionivibrio sp.
ACTCCTGGTTGGAAATACACGCCGCGTTCAGGCTCACACCTCATTGGACAAGGCTTTTGCTTGACGGGTGTAAAAATGTGGCATAAAGTGGGATTTGGTGGGGGTTAGTGGGGAATTCTGAAGATTTCTCGCGACGTTTCCCTAGCCTAGGGGATCCGCGATGTTTCAAGGCGCTGCACCACTCAGTCTCGATGCAAAGGGCCGCATGGCGGTGCCGAGCCGTCACCGGGATGCGTTGGTCGCGGCAGGCGAAGGTCGACTTGTGGTGACCGCTCATCCTCATCGTTGTTTGCTCTTGTATCCGCAACCGGCCTGGGTGCCGATTCGCGCACAAATTCTTGCGGCACCGAGTTTGCAAATTGAGTCGGCGATGGTTCGCCGACTCCTGGTCGGTTTTGCTGAAGACGCCGAACTCGACGGTGCAGGACGATTGCTGCTGTCTCCCGCTTTGCGGCAATACGCTGGACTAGACAAGGAAATCTGGCTGGTCGGACAGGGTTCTCATTTCGAAATTTGGTCGGATGCCGGTTGGCGCGCGCAACAGGAGGCGATTTTTGCTCTGGGCGACAAACTGCTGCCAGCGGGGCTGGAAAATCTTGCGTTGTGAGCGAGACACAATCCTGCGTTTTGGATCACGGTCAGCATGTGACGGTGTTGCTGGCCGAAGCGGTTGCAGCGTTGGCGATTCAGGCTTCCGGCGTTTATGTGGATGCTACCTTCGGTCGTGGCGGGCACAGTCGCGCGATTCTCGAGCAGTTGGGTCCGCAGGGCCGCTTGATCGCGCTAGATCGCGACATCGCCGCCATTGCCGCCGGCCAGTCCCTCACCGATCCGCGATTCACGTTGGTGCATCAACACTTCAGCCGGATGGGCGAGGCGCTCGATCAGCTTGGCGTAACGCAGGTGAACGGTGTGCTGCTCGACCTGGGCGTCTCGTCACCGCAATTGGATACACCCGAGAGGGGAATGAGTTTTCGTTTCGATGCGCCGCTGGATATGCGCATGGACACGACGCAAGGGGAGACCGTGGCCGAGTTTTTGGCGCGGGCATCGCAACTAGAACTGGAAAAGGTGGTGAGAGATTATGGTGAAGAACGGTTTGCTCATGCGATTGCAAAGGCGCTTGTTGCTGCTCGGGCCGAACAAGGTATTACAAGGACAGGACAACTTGCCGCGCTCGTGGCGGCGACCGTCCGCACGCGTGAACCCGGGCAGCACCCGGCGACGCGCACCTTCCAAGCTCTACGGATTTACATCAATCGTGAGCTTGAGGAACTGTCGTTAAGTTTGCCCGCAGCAATTGGCCGACTCGCCGCACAAGGCCGGCTCGCCGCGATCAGTTTTCACTCGCTCGAGGATCGAATTGTCAAACAGGCCCTGCGCGCGGCGGCCAATCCGCCCCAGCCGCCCAAAGGCGTTCCGATCCGGGTCGCCGACTTGCCAAACCCGATCCTGAGGCTGATTGGCAAACCGATATTTCCTTCGGCGGCTGAAGTCAAGTTGAATCCGCGTTCACGTAGCGCGGTACTGCGCGTAGCCGAGAAACTGGCCGATTAACGATGCTGCGCGTCAATTTCATACTGATACTGATCACAGTCATTTGCTCGCTTGCGGCGGTCAATTCGAATCATCGAGCGCGAAAACTGTTCATAGAACTTGAAGCCGAGCAAAAGCGGATGCGTGATCTTGACGTTGAGTGGGGGCAACTGCAGCTGGAGCAAAGCACGTGGGCCGGTCACGCGCGAATCGAAAAAGTAGCGCATGAAAAACTTGGGATGCGCGCGCCGGCGGCGGGCCAGATTTTGGTCATTGAACCTGCGGAAACACCTGGCTGACGATGCGCCCGCTCCGTTTCACCCGCAGCCCTTTGTTGTCTCAGCGCTTACCGTCCTGGCGGCAACGCTTCTTGCTCTGGTTGCTCCTCGGCAGCTTTGCGCTGCTGATCTGCCGTTCGCTTTATCTGCAGGCGTTCCGCAATGATTTCCTGGGTGACAAGGGACGTGCTCGCTACGAGCGCGTGATCGACATATCGGCAACACGTGGCCGGATTATGGATCGGCACGGCGACGTGCTCGCTGTCTCGACGCCGGTCAAGTCAGTCTGGGCGATTCCTGAAGATGTCAGCATGACGCCGGCACAGTCGCGGGGTTTTGCCCAGTTGCTTGACCTTGATCTGCGTGAGTTGAATCACAAACTCGCCGCAGAACGCGACTTCGTGTTCGTCAAACGACAGATTTCTCCCGACCTTGCCGACCGCGTTGCCGCGCTGAAATATCCTGGAATTCACTTGCAAAATGAGTACCGCCGCTATTACCCGACAGGTGAGGTGATGGCGCACATGCTGGGGTTTACCGGCATTGAGGATGCTGGCCAAGAGGGCGTTGAGTTGGCCTACAACGATCAACTGGCAGGCAAGTCAGGGAGTCGGCGGGTGATCAAGGATCGACGTGGGAATATTGTCGAGGATGTAGAGAGCATTCGCCCGCCCCAAGAAGGCAAGGACATCACGCTCGCGCTGGATGGAAAAATTCAGTATCTCGCCTACAGTTTTCTGCGTCAGGCCATCCTCGAACAGAAGGCCAAAGCAGGAGGCATTGTGGTACTTGATACGCGGACCGGCGAGATTCTCGCCATGGTCAATCTGCCTACGTACAACCCGAACAATCGCCAACGTCTGATCGGTGCTCAACTTCGAAATCGCGCACTGACGGATACCTTCGAGCCCGGTTCAACAATGAAGCCATTTACTGTCGGACTCGCGCTTGACAAGGGCAAGGTGCGTTTCGATACGCCGATCCAGACCGCTCCGGGCAAGCTGACGATCGGGCCTGCGACCATTTCAGATGCGCACATGCATGGCGTGCTGACGGTTGCTCAGGTGATTCAGAAATCGTCCAACGTCGGTGCTGCAAAAATTGCGCTATCAATGGCGCCTGAAGAGATGTGGGGAATGTTTGACTCGCTTGGTTTTGGCAGTCCGCTTAAACTTGGCTTTCCTGGTGAAGTGGGTGGACGATTGCGGCCGGTCAAGCACTGGAAGCCGATCGAGCAGGCCACCATGTCATACGGCCACGGCATTTCAGTGACCTTGATGCACATGGCGCGGGCCTATCAGGTATTCGCTCGCGATGGCGACATCCTGCCACTATCGCTCACACGTCTCGATACGCTGCCACCGTCTGCCAAGCCGGTGTTTTCTGCACAAACGGCGCGTGAAGTGCGGGCGATGCTCGAAATGGCGGTTCAGCCGGGGGGAACAGCACCCAAGGCTCAGATTTCAGGGTATCGCGTGGGTGGCAAGACCGGTACCGCCCACAAGCTTGAGGGTGGCGCCTATGCCAACAAGTATGTATCGTCATTCGTTGGCTTTGCGCCGGCGTCTGATCCGCGCCTGATCGTTGCAGTGATGATTGATGAGCCCTCAGCCGGCAAGTATTACGGCGGCGAAGTGGCTGCGCCGGTTTTCGCCCGTGTGATGGCTGGCGCATTGCGCAGCCTCGGCGTTGCGCCCGATGCTCCTTTGGTGCCGTTGCAACTTGCCAATGTCGAAACCGTCAAGGAGGGCATATGAGTCTGGCCCAGACGATTCTGCAGGCTTTGCGGGAGTTTGGCGTGGCGCCTCGCCGGCTCTGCTCCGATTCACGTCAGGTGCAGGCCGGTGATGTGTTCGTTGCGCTCCCCGGAAGTCAGGTTGATGGTCGAAATTACATTGATCAGGCGATCGGCCGCGGCGCGGTCGCTGTGATTGAAGAAGGCATCACCTACAAAATAGTCGGCGCTAGCGCCACGGCGTATTGTCGAATTTGTGTGCCAAATCTGGCAAGCGCCTTGGGTGAGCTAGCGGCCAGCGTCTACGACCAGCCTTCGCAACATCTCTGGTTAGTCGGTGTTACCGGAACCAACGGCAAAACTTCCGTTTCGCAGTGGATCGCACAGGCACTAAATGCTTTGGATACGGGCTGCGGGGTCGTTGGAACGCTGGGCAATGGTTTCCCCGGGGCGTTGGTCGAGAGTCCGAACACGACGCCGGATGCAATCAGCCTGCAATCCACGTTAGCGAACATGGTTGCAGAAGGTGCTGTGGCTTGCGCGATGGAGGTTTCTTCGATCGGGCTCGCGCTTGGACGAGTCGGTGGCTGCGAATTCAAGGTCGCGGTCCTGACCAACCTGACGCGTGATCACTTGGATTTTCATGGCGATATGGAAGCTTACGCGGCAGCCAAGCAGCTCCTGTTTCTCATGCCGGGACTTCAGACCGTCGTTCTCAATCTCGATGATCCGTTTGGCTGCCAACTGGCTACGCGTCTGCGTGGCGTCGTCCGCACCATTGGTTACACGCTGGGCCGGTCGGTCGATGATGTGTCATGTGATGAGCTGTTGCATGCGACCCACCTGCATTTTTATTCAGCGGGACTCGGGTTCGACCTTAGAGGGCAACATTTCAAGGCGCCGGTAGTGGGACGATTTAATGTGGCCAATTTGCTTGCCGTGATTGGCGTACTCCGCGCCCGTGGCTTTGAAATGAGCCTGATCGCAGGTGCTCTGACAAAAATTGTCGCGCCACCCGGACGGATGGAAAGCCTCGGTGGCACGGACGAACCCTTGGTGGTCGTCGATTACGCACATACCCCTGATGCTCTGGAAAAGGCGCTCGAGGTTTTACGCGAGACAGCCGATGCCCGCGGTGGGGATCTCGTTTGCGTGTTCGGTTGCGGCGGCGCACGCGACGCCGGCAAGAGGTCGCAGATGGGCGCCGTAGCGGAGAAGTTGGCCCGTCGCGTGGTGATCACCAGTGACAATCCGCGGGGCGAGGATCCGCTTGCCATCATTGCTGACATCGTGGCCGGAATGAAACGTCCGCCGGATGTCGAGGTCGATCGTGCGCGGGCAATTCAAATGACCGTCAATGCCGCCGCTAATAAAGACGTGATTCTGCTAGCAGGCAAGGGGCATGAACCGTACCAGGAGATTGCGGGGGTGCGCCATCCCTTCGCGGATATGGCCGTTGCAAAGTCGGCGCTGGCGGGACGGCGAACGACCGTCTGCGCCACGGTGCCAGGCGGATGAGCATGATGAAATTGAGCGAAGCTGCGGTCGCAGTGCAAAGTGCCACCGGGTTGCAGCGGGCAGACATCCTAATTGATGCGGTGTCGACCGATTCACGACAGATCAAGGCTGGCGAGCTGTTTGTTGCACTGACGGGCGAGAATTTCGACGGGCACGGTTTCGTTGTTGATGTTTTGGCGCGAGGTGCAGCGGCAGCGTTGGTGACCCCGGCGTACGCAGAAAGTCATCCAGATCCGCGTCTTCTGGTGGTCGACGACACTCTGGCGGGTTTGGGAGCGCTGGCGGCTTGGTGGCGGCAACGTTTCGACATTCCGGTGATTGGTGTGGTCGGAAGCAACGGCAAGACGACGGTCAAGGGTATGTGCGCTGCAATTCTGTCGGCGCATTTTGGCGCAGAGCAGGTATTGGCCACGGCCGGCAACCTGAACAATGCGATCGGCTTGCCGACGATGGTTCTGCGCCTGCACAAAGCGCATCGTGCCGCGGTATTTGAAATCGGGATGAATCATCCCGGAGAAACAGCGGCCCTGGCAATGGTCGCCCAAGCGAGCATTGCGTTGCTAAACAATGCGCAGCGGGAACATCAGGAGTTCATGAAAACGGTGCACGCGGTCGCTGTTGAGCACGCAGCGTTGATTGATGCGCTGCCGCCGCAAGGTGTTGCCGTGATCAACGCTGACGACGAATACGCCGATCTCTGGCGGCAGCACGCCAGCGGTCGGCAGTTGCTTGGCGCCGGAATGGATCGCGATGCAGATGTTCGTGGCGAGTTTTCCCCTAAGGCGTTGGGCGGTCGTTTGAAGCTGCACACGCCGTGGGGTTTGGCGGAACTTCACCTGAGTGTACCCGGTGAGCACAATGCACGAAATGCCTGTCTCGCGGCGGCGGCAAGTCTTGCAGGCGGGGCATCGCTGGATTCAGTGGTGACCGGGCTTGAAGGCTTTTCGTCGGTTAAAGGGAGACTCCAGCATCGTCAGGCGCTGAGTAGCGCTGCACTGATTGACGATAGCTACAACGCCAATCCGGACTCTGTGCGGGTCGCCATCGACGTGCTGGCGGGGATTCCCGGCAAGCGAATTTTTGTCATGGGAGACATGGGTGAAGTTGGCGACCAGGCTGGGCAGTTCCACGACGAGGTCGGCGGTTATGCCAAAAGTCACGGAATCGACCAGTTGCTTTGCCTGGGCGAGCATTCTCGCGCGACGGCAGCGAACTTTGGCGCCGGTGCAACCCATTTTGATCGTGTCGAGCCCTTGATCAAGGCGCTGCTGCCGCAACTGGATGCTCACACGACTGTGTTGGTGAAGGGCTCGCGGTTCATGCGCATGGAGCGCGTCGCCGATGCCGTGTGCGCAACAGGGGGCGGCATTGAAAAGTCACTGAAAGGAAATCCGGATGCTGCTTGAACTGGCCCAATGGCTGGCGCGGGATTTGCGCGGCTTTAATGTCTTTACCTACATCACGCTTCGCGCCGTGTTGGCGACGATGACCGCACTGACAATTTCCTTCGTCTTCGGACCCGGTGTGATTCGCTGGCTAAGCGAGAAAAAAATCGGCCAATCGGTGCGCACCGACGGTCCGCAAACGCATCTTGTCAAAGCCGGTACGCCGACCATGGGGGGGGCTTTGGTGCTGATTTCGGTGGCGATTTCAACGCTGCTCTGGGCCGACCTGAGCAACCGTTTCGTCTGGATCGTCTTGGTTGTGACGCTTGGCTTTGGCGCAATAGGATGGGTTGATGACTGGCGAAAGGTGGTGTATCGCAATCCGGATGGTCTTTCGGCGCGCACAAAATTTTTTTGGCAGTCGGTGATCGGACTGGTCGCGGCGATCTATCTGGCGTTTTCGATCTCGGCACCGAACAACGAGAAGGTCGTAGAGCTATTTTTCCGCTGGGTGGGTAGCGGCTTCAGCATTGAATTGCCGAGCAAGATCGACTTGATAGTGCCGTTTTTCAAAAGCGTGTCGTACCCGCTAGGGATATTCGGTTTCATCATTCTGTCGTATCTGGTTATCGTTGGTACCAGCAATGCAGTGAACCTGACCGACGGTTTGGATGGGCTGGCGATCATGCCGACCGTGTTGGTTGGCGCGGCGCTCGGCATCTTCGCTTACGTTGCCGGTAACGCTGTGTTCTCAAAATACCTGCTGCTGCCCTACATTCCCGGCGCCGGTGAGCTGACCGTGTTTTGCGGCGCGCTGGCGGGTGCCGGCCTGGGTTTTCTATGGTTCAACGCCTATCCAGCAGAAGTGTTCATGGGCGACGTTGGTGCGCTTGCAATCGGCGCTGCGTTGGGCGCTGTGGCCATCGTCGCGCGGCAGGAGATCGTGCTCTTCATCATGGGTGGCGTGTTTGTAGCTGAAACCGTGTCGGTGATGGTGCAGGTCGGCTGGTTCAAATATACCAAGCGCAAATACGGTACGGGACGCCGCATCTTGCGGATGGCACCATTGCATCACCATTTCGAACAAACCGGGTGGAAGGAAACTCAGGTCGTGGTGCGTTTCTGGATTATCACGATTCTGCTGGTGCTGTTTGGTTTATCCACTCTAAAAATTCGCTAGTGATGCAATGATCATGCAACTTG
The DNA here is from genome assembly GCA_964484585.1 of uncultured Propionivibrio sp. Lineage (GTDB taxonomy): Bacteria > Pseudomonadota > Gammaproteobacteria > Burkholderiales > Rhodocyclaceae > JADKHX01. The sequence goes on from CAZAGR010000065.1 coordinate 7,656, forward strand.
CCGGCAGACATGTTCTGATTCTTGGCCTCGGTGAATCTGGTTTGGCCGCGGCACTCTGGTGCGCGCGCCAGGGGGCGCGCATACGTGTTGCCGATACGCGTGCGAACCCGCCCTGGCTGGTCGAGTTGCAGCGCCGTATCGCCAGCGCCGAGTTTTTGCCGGGGGAGTTTGATAAATCCCTGCTATCCGATATTGATCTGCTGGTCCTCTCGCCCGGACTTTCCGGAGGACTGATGGTTGTTCTCCATGCCCGCGCCAATGGGATTCCAGTAGTCGGTGAAATCGAGCTATTTGCCAAAGCGCTGACGGCCCTTGATCGGCGTCCCCCGCTGTTGGCGATTACGGGCACGAACGGGAAAACCACGACCACGGCACTAGCAGGACATCTCCTGGCGGCCACCGGGAAAAATGTCGGTATTGCCGGCAATATTTCGCCGGCAGCTTTGACTGCATTGATGGATTTTCAGGATGCAGGTGCCTTGCCTGAGGCCTGGGTCTTGGAGCTGTCCAGCTTTCAGTTGGAGACTATGGAAAGCCTCAATCCAACTGCATCTGTCGTGCTGAATGTTTCCGATGACCATCTCGACCGTTACATTGATCTGAACGAGTACGCGCAGACCAAGGCACGGATATTTCAGGGGTCCGGAGTGCAGGTATTGAATCGTGATGATCTCCGCGTCCGGCGCATGGCGTTGGCGGGACGTCGCCTGATTACTTATGGCCTGGATGCCCCTGCTGATAGCAATGATTTTGGGCTGCGTTCGCGATCTGGTATGCCGTGGCTGGTGCAGGGCGAGTGCTTTCTGATGCCCGTGTCGGAACTATCGATTGCCGGCTTGCACAATGCGACGAACGCGATGGCTGCACTGGCGCTCTGCCATGCGCTGGGCTTCGACGCTGCCCAGCTGTTGCCTGCTTTGCGCGCATTTCGCGGATTGCCGCATCGCGTTGAAAAGGTGGCGGATATTGGCGGCGTGAGTTGGTATGACGATTCCAAGGGCACCAATGTGGGTGCGACCGTCGCAGCGCTTGAGGGTCTCGCTCCGCAGCTTGCTGCGCTGACCGGCCAGCTCTCTGCCGCGGGAAGGGAGTCTGGGAAGGATGGCAATAATTTGCCTAACGGCAATCAAGACTATCCAAAGATAGTCTTGATTGCCGGTGGCGATGGCAAGGGGCAGGATTTTTCGCATTTGACCAAGGCGGTCAAGCGTCATGCTCGTGCCGTTGTCCTGATCGGCCGGGACGGGCCATTAATTGAGAAAACGCTGATCAATACCGGTATTCAAATGGAGAGCGCCAGTAGCTTGGAAGACGCGGTTCGCTTCGCCCAGAGGCTGGCGCACAGTGGCGACGCTGTGCTTTTGTCGCCCGCTTGCGCCAGTTTTGACATGTTCCGAAATTACGAGCATCGCGCTCAGGTTTTTGTCGCTGCGGTACGGAGGTTGATGTGAGTCGTATCGCGATTGGGCAACGTGATGCCACTGAGGAGTTGGATAGGCTTCTGCTTTGGTCGGCACTGAGCCTCTTGCTGTTGGGATTGGTCATGGTTTACTCATCATCGATTGCGACCGCCGAAGGCAGCGCATTCACTGGGCATCAGTCCGGCTATTTTCTGCTGCGTCACAGCGTTTTTTTGATTGTCGGCCTGGTGGCGGGAGTCATGGCATTTCAGATTCCGATGCGGATGTGGCAGCAAGCGGCGCCATGGGCTTTCGCAGTCGGCGTTTTATTGCTGTTTCTGGTGCTGGTGCCTCACATTGGGCGATCGGTCAATGGCGCACAGCGCTGGCTGCCGCTTGGATTCATCAATGTTCAGCCATCGGAGCTGATGAAGCTATTTGTGGTGCTGTACGCAGCGGATTACACCGCCCGCAAACTTGACGATATGACCAGTTTTCGCCGTGGCTTCGTGCCAATGGCCATCGTCATGGTTCTGGTGGGTGCGTTACTTCTGCGCGAACCGGACTTCGGCGCATTTGTTGTTATTGTCAGTATCGCGATCGGAATTCTGTTTCTCGGTGGCATTAATGTGCGCCTTTTCGGGGTGCTGATCCTGGTTATGGCGGTGGCCTTTGTCATCCTGATCTGGTCTTCGCCATATCGCCGTGAACGAATCTTTGGTTTCATGGATCCCTGGCAGGATGCCTACGGCAAGGGATATCAGCTTTCGCACGCACTGATCGCATTCGGTCGCGGCGAGTGGTTGGGCGTGGGTCTGGGTGCCAGCGTTGAAAAGTTATTTTATTTACCCGAGGCGCACACGGACTTTTTGCTCGCTGTAATAGCCGAGGAATTGGGCTTTGCCGGCGTGGCCTTGGTCGTTTCATTATTCGCGCTGCTGGTGCAACGCTGCTTCGCGATCGGCCGCCAGTCGTTGGTGCTCGACCGCGTCTACCCGGGACTGGTGGCGCAGGGTATCGGCATCTGGCTCGGCGTGCAGGCGTTTATCAACATGGGTGTCAATATGGGTCTGTTGCCCACAAAAGGGCTGACCTTGCCGATGATGAGTTTTGGCGGCTCCGGAATTCTTGCAAATTGCCTCGCCATCGGCATCTTGTTGAGGGTCGATTGGGAAAATCGTCAACTCATGCGAGGGCAGCAGGTATGACCCTTGAAGACTATTCACCTCGGGGAACACGGGGTGC
>CAZAGR010000066.1:0-10214 GCA_964484585.1 uncultured Propionivibrio sp.
AAGATGGCAATGAACCACATCGCAAAGATGGTGATGAACCACGTCGCAAAGATGAACGCGGCCCACATCAACGGCACGGTTGCATAGGTAATGTAACGGTAATAGGGGTCGGCCTCGAGTGCGGGTACCGCCGATTCAGGTGGGTTGCTTCGATCTTCGCCCATCAGGATGTCGATGAACGGAACAACCAGATAGTTGTAGACGATCGGGGTCCATAGGAGCAGGGCGTTCCCTGTCGCGAGGTACAGCGCGGGGCCCAGACCGATGAAGCAGGGAACCAAAATTGAGAACAGCCACGCCCAGCGTTTGCGGTCGTGGTAACCATGCATATCGAGTGTCGTGTCGGTCATGATTTCAGTATGCCTCCGTGCAAGAAACTTGCTACTGTTTGCTTATCGTAGCGGATGTCTCGCTAGTGAGCAATTCAATCTGTCCGCTGACGATGACCACGATCTGCGAGTCGCCGGCTTCCGCCGGCATTGCGACCGAATCGGAGGCCATCGCCATGGCGCGAAAAGTCGGCGCTGGCGACACGGCACCTTGGCTGCTGATGCTCATGCTGCGCAGCCGGTAGGATTTCTTCAACGCTGTCGCATAGCGAGCCGCTTTTTCCTGGAAGATTGCCAGCGCATCGAGCGTCGTGTCGTCTTCAACTTTTCGCCGCGTTTCTGGCGCTGGACTGAAGTTTATGCTGCCCACGACCAAGCTGCCTTGCAGTTTGCCGATCGCTTCCGACAATGCAGCCGCGTCTCGTGATTCCAAAAGGAGCTCCGAGCGCATGCGCCAGCTTTCGATGACACGGCTGACTTTGCCATAACTTGGGTAGGTATGAACGCCGCCCGATTTCACCTTGACATCAGGGTGTGCCTTGGCAGCGGCCAGAGCAGCGGCAATGGTCTGGTTGACGCGTCGTGCCAACTCGGCAGGTTGCACACCGTTTGCTTCAACATACATGGAGGCGTTGCCAAGATCGTTGGGAGCGCTGCGCTGCGCTTGTGCCTGAAAATCGATTACGGCTCCGGCGGGTGCATTGCCGAGGGCACTGCCGGGTGCAGATTCAGCCGCGGCGACGTTGAGACCAAGCAGCAGAAACAGCCATCCGGCGCGGTTCATCTCATGCCTCCAGGCGTGTGAGGTGTTCACGGTAACGACGAGCGTTGTTGACGTAGTGTTCGGCGCTCAACATCAACATATGCACTTCGCCGTCGCTCAGTTCGCGCACGACTTTGCCCGGTGAGCCGATCACGAGCGAGCGGTCCGGAATGACCTTACCTTCAGCGATCAGCGTATTGGCGCCGATGATGCAGAACTTACCCACCACGGCGCGGTTTAGTACCACGCTTTTAATGCCAATTAGTGAGCCATCGCCAATTGTGCAACCATGCAGCATGACCAGATGGCCGACCGTCACGTTGTCGCCAACCGTGAGCGGAGCGCCCATATCGGTGTGCAGCACGGAGCCATCTTGAATGTTGCTGTTGGCACCGACGATGATCGGGTCGTTGTCTCCGCGCAGGACGGCGTTCCACCAGATGCTGGCGTTTTCACCGAGTCGCACATCGCCGATCACGGTGGCGTTTTCGGCCACCCAGCTGTCCTTTCCTAATTGCGGTCTTTTGTCGGCCAGAGCATACAGTGGCATTTGAGTGGACTTTCTATTTCAGCGGGAGGGTTTGCCGCGGGGTGGAACCGACACCTTGCGCGTGGTACTCGCCGGTTTGCGGCTTGATTCGAAGGGGGCGCGAGTGCGCGGAGGCGCTTCGCCTGCGCGCGGTCCGGCGTAAGGCTTACGAGGCTTGTCGTCCTCCTTTTTTGGCCCATCAAATTCCCTTTTCGGTCCGGAATAGGTCCGCTTCGGGCCGTCAAATGCTTTTCGAGGAGGGGCAGCTTTTCGGGGCGGACGGCTTTCTTCGACGAATTCACCGGGCTCGACCACTCGCGTCTTCAGCGCAAATTGCCGCACGCGGATGCGCTTCAGGACATCAAGAACGTCGGATGACAGATTGCCTGGTAATTCGACCGTACTGTAGTCATCGAAGAGATTGATCTGACCGATCTGTTTCCCATCAATACCGCCCTCATTGGCGATGGCACCGACGATTTCTTTGGGCATTACGCCCTGATTCTTGCCGATTTCAATGCGATATTTAAGTAGCGCGCTTGTGAAGCCCGCCGAAGTAGAGTCGCGGCGCTTTTCGCTGGATTCCTCGCGATTTTCTTTCGCCGGCCGTTCGCGTCGTGGCGGTGCCGATGATTCACTGACCTCATACGGCGAGTTGTCACGGGTTTTGGTTGCCACCGGCTTTGCCGTTTCGCGACTTGCGGTCGCCTGCGAACCGGCCAGTTGCAATGGGCGTTCCTTTTGCGCCAGCCATGCCAGCGCGCCGGCGATTTCGCGTGCGCCGATCTCGTGTTCGTTTTCAATCCGACGCACGACATCGAAGAAGAATTCCAACTTCTCTTCTTTCAGGGTGTCCAGAATCTGTTGAGTGAATTGGGCGACCCGACGGTTGGCGACTTCACTCGGCGTCGGCATGGTCAGCGGCGTGATTTTTTGGCGCGTGGCGCGTTCGATCGCCCCCAGCATGCGCGTCTCGCGCGGCGTGATGAAGAGGATGGCACGGCCAGTGCGGCCTGCGCGGCCAGTGCGGCCGATGCGGTGCACATACGCCTCGGTATCGTATGGGACGTCATAGTTGATGACATGGCTGATGCGTGGAACATCGAGCCCGCGTGCCGCAACGTCGGTGGCCACAACGATATCGAGGCTGCCGCTTTTCAGGCGCTCGATGACCTGCTCGCGCAACCCTTGCGTAAGATCTCCGCTGAGTGCGGCGACGGCATAGCCGCGGGCCTCCAGTTTGTCCGCCAACTCGACTGTGGCGATTTTTGTCCGGACAAAAATAAGGGCGGCGTCGAAGTCGTCCTCGACTTCAAGAATTCGGGTCAGCGCTTCCAGCTTGTTGCCGGCGTGGGTCTGGCAATACGCCTGGCTGATCGCGGCGACGGTCGTGGTTGCGGAGCGAATCTTGATTTCGCGTGGGTTGCGCAGATGCTTGTGCGCCACGCGGCGAATGATGTCCGGCATGGTGGCTGAGAACAGCGCCGTTTGCCGGCTTGCCGGTGTGTGATTGAGAATCCACTCGACGTCGTCGATAAAGCCCATACGCAGCATTTCGTCGGCTTCGTCCAGCACCAGCGTGGAGAGTTGGTCCAACATCAGGCTCTTACGTTCCAGATGATCCATGACCCGACCCGGTGTGCCGACGATGACGTGGGCACCTCGCGATAGCTGGCGCAGTTGAACCACCATGCTTTGTCCGCCGTAGAGCGGCAGCACATGAAAGCCAGGCAAGTGCTTGGCGTATCGTTGCAGCGCTTCGGCGACCTGGATGGCAAGCTCGCGGGTTGGCGTAAGCACCAATGCCTGAGGCTTGGCGATCGCCAAGTTGATTTTCTGTAAAAGCGGCAAGGCGAAGGCCGCTGTCTTGCCGGTTCCGGTCTGCGCCTCCCCCAAAATATCGTGTCCTTCCAGCAGGGGCGGAATACAGGCCGCCTGAATCGGAGAAGGGGTTTCATAACCGACGTCGGCCAGCGCTTGCAACAGGGGCGCTGAGAGCTTGAGATCGGCAAAACTATCGGGAGCGGCAGTCATGGCGTACCTGCGGATCGCAGGGAGTGGGAAACGGGGAAGCCGTCATTATCGCATGCACGCGAATTTGCGCTGAAAATCAGCAGGTAAGCTGATTTTTTATCTTGGGATGTATAGTTTGAGATCAGGAAAAAATTATCAAAGATTGCCCTGATATACGATAACGGTTTGATCAACGTAAGCGAGGAGATGGCCAATGAAACAGACGGCATTACCGCCTTTGCCAACTCTGTTGGACAAGCTGGGCAAAATGACGGCTATTCGTGACACGCACTTGGTCGAGCAGAGCTTGTTGCGCACCTTGGGGCCATTGCTTGGGGTTCTCGCCATTTCGCTGTATCGGGTTGACGATCTTCAGGTCATCGTGCGCGCCTTGCATTATTCGCGATCCATCGAGGGCGAACATGGCGGCGTGGAGCGGATCGTCGAACGCGTTGAAGAAGTGCTCAACAACAAGGAATTGGCGGAACCCATTCAATTTCTGATTGACAATATACGCATGCTGGGGCGGTCGTGCAGTCGCAAAAGCGATGACGGTTTGCTGGTGGGTTATCCGCTGCACGGGGGCAAAGAGCTCTGTGGTTATTTTGTTTGCCTGCGTGATCGCGAGGTAAGCCCTGCGGAAGATGCGGTGGTGCGGGGTGTACTGGAAGTTTTTTCCAACTACTATGCGCTGCTCGATACCAGTCAGCGCGACCGTCTCACCGGGCTGCTTAACCGCTACTCGCTGGAGATCAATCTCGACCGTCTGTGGAATGTGTTGTCTGCGCGAATGAATGAAGCCGGCGGTGCAGAAAATCGCCGCGACAGCACGCCGCATACCTATTGGGTTGGCGTGATTGATATCGATCACTTCAAAAAGGTGAACGATACCTATGGACATATCATGGGCGACGAGGTTCTGCTGGTCGTCTCGCGTCTCTTGCAGAGTGCGTTTCGCCGATCAGACCTGCTCTATCGTTATGGCGGCGAAGAGTTTGTGGCCATCATTGCGGCCAACGATCTGGGCGACGCCACCTTGGCTTTTGAACGCGCACGCAAAGTGGTCGCAGAGTACCCATTTCCGCAGGTTGGTCGGGTGACAATCAGTGGCGGCTTCAGCAGTGCCGATCCGGCCGTATTGCCGCAGACGGTTATCAATCGGGCCGATCGCTCACTCTACCAGGCAAAAAATGATGGACGAAATCGCGTCTATCATCATGAGACCCTTATTCAACAAGGAACATTGAAAGAAATCAGCGATGGCGGAATCGATCTGTTCTGAACGGTCATTCCCGCGACTTTCGGTCACTGGTTAATCATTTCACGGGACAGAGATAGTCGGTGGATTCACTCTGAAGTCATTGCCGGTGGTACGTTTGAAGCAAGAATCAATAATGCGCGCGACTATCGACGTGTATGCTGACGTCACATGATCATTCAAGCATTGATTCCATTTCGACTGAAAGTGCCAGCCACCCCCCCCCGTAGCGGAGGCGGCTTGGGCGTATCTGCCGGCCGCCGGCTGTAGTGGTTTGCCTGCGGATTTTTCATCCTCGCTACCGATGTGGTCGCTTCCGGCACCGTCCCGGCTGCGGTGCCCGCGTCATCGGCCGAACCGGGTAGAAAAACTTGAAACGCAATCCCGAGTTCGTTGCACAGCGACCCGCAAATACTCTTGCGCTTATTGGGCAACCTGATCGGCAATGCGATCAAATACACCAAGATCGGTGGAATTCTGGTCGGAATTCGCCGACGCGGGACTCGTGGGCTGATCCAGATATGGGATACCGGTGTCGGTATTGCGCCCGAACATGTGGGCGAAGTTTTTGATGAGTATTTTCAGGCTGGAAATGCGGAACGCAACAGCGAACAGGGTTTGGGGCTTGGCCTCGCCATCGTCCGCCACCTGGCAAGACTGCCCGACGGGGAGGTTCGCTGCTGCTCCCGGATCGGGCGCGGCAGCCTATTTGAGGTTTGTCTGCCGCTCGACAGCGATGGGGCAGCTGCGGTTTCTACACCCGCAACAGTGCAATCTTCAATTCGGATCCCGGAAAATCTGCATCCGGCGTAATCCATTCGAATTCGCGAATCGGTCGCCCTGCTTTGCTGGCGGTTCGCTGTAGTTGATCTTGCCAACTTTCAGGTGCAACCGCCGCAATGCTGTTCGTGCAGATAAGAGTTCCGCCGGGGACCGTGCAAAGCAGGGCGGGCTTAAACACGGAGGCATAGTCGCCGGCAAGATCGACCACTCCGAACAGGCTTTTGGCATGTTGCGGGGGGTCGATAAAAACCAAGTCAAACTGGCGCTGCTCGAGCTTGGGAAATGGTGGCATGCGCTTGCCACGAACGCGCTCCGGCTGGCCGATACTCGCCAATTGGCGCATGGCGGCAAACGCATCGCTTTTGACGAAACGAGGGCGGATCGGCAAGGTATTGAGACGGACACTTTCTTTGCCGATGGATAGAGCGGGCTCGCTGATGTCCACATTGACGACGAAGCTCGCGCCGGCCTTGGCGGCAGCAATGCCTGCGCTGCAGGTGTAGGAAAAAACGTTGAGTACTGTTTTACCCGGCGCTTCCGCCACGATTCGGCGACGGGCGGCACGCAGATCGAGAAACAAAAGCGGATCATGGCCTTCGTGACGACCCTGCATGCGGTAGAGCACACCCGATTCGTGAACGTCGCGCGGCAACATCGCCGCATCCAGTTGCGCCGGCGGTAGCGGATTGCCGATGTGAGAGTTAGCGTGACTGCGGTCATTGAAAATCAAAGTCAGGCCCGGAACGGTGCGCGTGTAGAAGCCGTCCAGCGAGGCTAGCTGTTCGGCATTCAGGGGGCTATGGAAGCTCTGAACCAGCAGAATGTCGCCGTAACGGTCGACGCTCAGTCCGGGAAATCCCTCCGCGTCACCCGAAAAAAGGCGATAGGCAGTGGTTTCCGCGGTAGCCAGTTCAGTCAGCAGTTTGGTGCGGGCGGTCAGCGCTGTCGCCAGCAAGTCCGACAGGTCAGCTGGGGCGGACGGGGTGATCGAATTCATGCAATGTGCTCCACAACGAGGATGACCACATTTTAGGGTGCCGTCCCGCCAGCGCCGACTTTTTATTCAAGGCAGGTTATTCAAGCAAAGTTGACCGATACTATGTTTGTCAGCTTTTCCGGTTCATTTCATTGCCTAAGGAGAGATCATGAAACTACGTTCACGTAAGCCTTTAGCTGTATATGTTTGTGCGGCCCTTGCCGGCCTCACGCTGTCGGGCGCTTATGCCGCCGATATGCCGAAGCGCAAATCCGGTCTTTGGGAGATGGCCATGCACATGGAGGGCATGCCCAATATGGGTCCGATGCAGCAATGTGTTGATCAAAGCAGCGACGACATCATGAAGCAGAGCGCAGAAAAAACAAAGCCGGACTGCAGCGTGATGGATATCAAACCACAGGGCAACAAGGTCACCATTCATACGGTGTGCAAGATGGAAGGCACGACCGTAACGACCGATGCCGTGTTCACCGGCGCATTTGATTCATCCTACAAAGGCGAGATGGTCATGCGTTACGCCCCGCCGATGCACGGCATGAGCGAGAACAAAATGTCGTTTAATGCCTCGTGGAAAGGCCCCTGCAAGCCAGGTCAAAAACCGGGCGATGTCATCATGCCGAAGATGCCCGGTATGGATGCCTTGATGAATGATCCGGAGATGCGTGAAATGATGAAGAAACAACGGCAACAATAGTTCTTCGGTGGCATGCCATCGAGGCTACGCAACGGTGCGGTGGCCGCTGAATCCATAACGATAGCGTTGCAGCGTCAGGCCGTCCATGTCGATTTCCGGTTTTTTGCCGGAGATCACGTCGGCCATGACGCGGCCCGTGCCCGTGGCCATGGTCCAGCCCAGCGTGCCATGTCCGGTTGAAATGTACAAATTGGGGTAAGGCGTGCCGCCCAGCACCGGCGTGCCATCGGGCGTCATCGGACGCAGGCCGCACCAGAATTCCGCTTGACTGATATCGCCACCACGCGGGAAGAGATCCGTGATGACGTGGTTCAGAGTGTCGCGTCGCGCCTCGCGCAAATTGAGACTGTAGCCGGCAAGTTCGGCCGTGCCGCCCACGCGGATGCGGTCGCCGAGTCGGGTGACCGCCACCTTGTGCGTCTCGTCCATGATGGTGGATTCAGGGGCATAGTTGGCGTCGGTAATCGGCACGGTAATCGAGTAGCCCTTCACCGGATAAACGGGAATGTGAATGCCAACCGGCTTGAGCAGCAGGGGCGAGTAGCTTCCCAGTGCAAGCAGGTAGCCGTCGGCAGTGAAATCGCCCGCATCGGTATGCACACCGGTGATGCGCCCACCGGCCGTGGTGATGCGTTTGATGCTGACGCCGTAACGGAACGTGACGCCACGTGTCTGCGCCATTCCGGCCAGGTTTTGAGTGAACTTGAAGCAGTCGCCAGTTTCATCCCTCGGCAGGCGCAAGGCGCCGACGAATTTTTCCTTGACCAGTGCCAGAGCCGGTTCGACTTTGATGTAACCGTCGCGGTCGAGCAGTTCATACGGAACTTTGTATTGCCTGAGAATGTCGATGTCTTTGCCGGTTCCGTCGAGTTGCTTCTGGGTGCGGAACAGTTGAAGTGTGCCTTGACTGCGTTCATCGTATTGAATGCCGGTATCAGCGCGTAATTGAATCAGGCAGTCGCGACTGTATTCGGCCAGTCGCACCATGCGACCCTTGTTTACGGCATAGCGTGCTTCCGTGCAATTGCGCAGCATGGAGAGGCCCCAGCGCCACATGGCGGGGTCGAGCATCGGCCAGATCACCAGCGGACTGTGCTGCATCAGCATCCATTGGATGGCTTTGAGCGGAACGCCCGGCCCGGCCCAGGGCGCCGAATAGCCTGGTGAGACTTCACCGGCATTGGCGTAGCTGGTCTCCAGTGCCGAAGCCGGCTGGCGGTCGATTACCGTGACTTCGTGGCCTTCCTTGGCCAGATAGTACGCTGCCGTGGTGCCAATAACGCCGCTGCCAAGAACCAGAATTTTCATGACTATGACCCGGGATGTGAAAAGATTTACGCGGCGCGCTGCAGGATGTCGCCATCACGCGGGATGCCGCCACTGATGGCATCCATGAGCATTGCGAAATAGGCCAGATTTGGCGCCAGCAGTGGCTTTCCTGTGGAGATCAGGCCCACTGACAGATCGCGTTCCGGATCGGCCCAGCCGACGATATTGACCAGCCCAAGGTGACCAAAGGCGCGACCCGTTTTGCGTCCGAAGATACCCATCCGCTCGCCGCCCATCATCATCCCGGCTGAAAAGCGCAGGGGGATTTTGAGCACACTGTCCATGCGGTGCGGTGAATTTTCCATCGTGGCGTGATGTACGGTGAGTGGGTTGATGATCTGCTTGCCGGCATAGCGACCATCGTCGAGCAGCATCTGAAAAAAACGCCCGAGCTCTTCTGCGGTGGCGATCATGTTGCCGGCAGCGATCGGGCGGGCATAGAAGTCGTATTGATTGACCACGCGCTGGTCTTCTTCTGCATCGACGCCGAGAAACTCCTTGAGGTAGCGGAGCAAGGGTTTGGGTAATTTTGCGCCGCAAAAATAGTCGCGCGCCATGAGGGCGAAGTCGTCAGGAGTGGCGCCGTAATCGAGGAAGCGGAATTTCATCGGCTTCTTGAAATGCTGCTTCCAATAGGTCGTCAAGGGCGCGCCGGTGACGCGTTCAAGCACCTCCTGCATGATCGTGCCGCCGGTCAACGCGTGGTAGGCCTGGTTGCGGCCGTGTTCATCAATAGGTTTGGCTGCGCAGATCAGCTCCAGCATGCGCTGATGGTTGGCAACGGTTTGCGCTGGTTCGGAAACAGGAATTCCCGGCACGCCGCCGCGGTGCGAGAGAACCTGATAGATCGTCAGACGCTCTTTACCGTTGGCGGCGAACTCAGGCACATAGTGGCTGACCGGATCGAGCAAATTGATCCGCCCCTCATCCGCCAGTCGGTGAATGACCATCGCCGTCATCGCTTTGCTGGATGAATAAATGCAAGCCGGCGTATTCACCGTGACCGGAACCAGATCCGATGCTTGTTGGTTTGGAAAAAAACCATCTGCGTAGCCAATGGCGCGGTTGATGATCACTTTGCCGCGGCGACGCACGCAGAGCATGATCGCCGGGTAATAGCCGGTGCAATAAAGGTTCCGCGCGGCCCGCCAAATGTCGTTAGCGGTGTTCTTTGCCAAGCCCACACTTTGTGGATCAACCTCTATCTCGTGGTCGATATCACTCGCCGCGTCAAGATCGCGTGGAACCGGCAGCGTGCGCATCAACATGCGCGACGGCAATGTGCCGGCCAGGCACCGGTTCGTGGTCGCGGCAAGGTCGGTGACGATATGTGACATGGAGCTTCTCCTGGGTAGTGTCTGCAGTCGCTGCCTTCTTGCGTCGAATCGAGCACTGTTTCATGCAGAATAACCGCTGTAACCGACCCGTGGGCGGAAAATATCAAGCTAATTCGCGCAGCAAATCTCGGTGCACAGCATTCGTGTTTAGGGTTGTTGCCCCGCCCGTGCAAGCGGAGGGG
>CAZAGR010000067.1:0-10151 GCA_964484585.1 uncultured Propionivibrio sp.
TGACGCCGAAACCCTGCTGACCGCGCTGACAGAACAACTGCGGCCACACATCAACACGGCAACGACCGCGCTGCTGGGCATCCACACCGGCGGTGTCTGGCTGGCCGAACGGCTTCACACCAATCTGAAGTTAAGCCTCCCAATCGGAGCGATCGACGTGTCGTTCTACCGCGACGATTACAGCAAGCGCGGCCTGCACGGCAATGCGCGCGCCTCGCAAATTCCCTTCGAGGTCAGCGGCGCGCACGTGATCATCATCGATGACGTGTTGCATACCGGACGCACAACCCGCGCAGCGATGAACGAACTGTTCGACTACGGCCGACCGGCGCAGGTACAGCTTGCCGTGCTGGTCGATCGCGGCGGCCGCGAACTGCCGATTGCGGCGGAATTCTGCGCCCATACCGCGCTGGTGCCGGCCTCACTGAGGCTGGCGCTGGCTCGTACCGATGAAGGTTGCCTGTCTTTTCAAGTGGTTGAAAAATGAATTACTCGACATTCCCGGCACGAAAATATTGACATGAATCCTTGCAAATACGTATGATCATGCGCATTGACGGAACCAAGGGAGGCCCAATGCAAGGTCATTTTGATCCTGCCGCCCGGAAAGGCAGACTGTCTTTGTCGATTAATCAGGATCTGCTCGACCGCCTGGAACCTTACAAGCAACAGGTCAATCTCTCGGCGCAGGCCGAGCAGTTATTCGCCAAAATGCTCGATGACCTGGAGAATCGCTCCTGGGCGGAACGTAATACCGACGCCTTGATTGCCCACGGCCGAGACATCGCCAACACCGGTCCGGCTGGCGCGGAATTTGACCGAATCTGACCCGTGGCGCAGTTTCACATTTACCCGAATCCCGGCTCCCGAACTGTCGAAATTCCCTACCTTATCGCCGTGCAGAACGATCACATCACCAGTCGGACCGGGGCAACCGTTGTGATTCCATTGCGTGCGAACGCTCATCCGGTCGAAATTATGGCCCCGCTAATCGAGGTTCCCGGGCATGGCGCTTTTGTGCTTTCCACCGACGAAATTTTTGCCATTGATTCTGCACGACTCAAACAGTCAATTGGAATACTAAGCTTTAACGACCGGACCAAAATCAAACCTGCGATTGATAAAGTCATTGGCGAATACTAGGACGCCGTACTTCGTGATTGATACCGCCAACACTATAAACAACGGATATCAAAAAATGATTCCCCGAAATGAATAACCCTCTCGGCTTCTACCGTAACCCTCAGCTTGCGCCCAACGGCGAATTGAGGCACTTGCTGTCGATCGAAGGTTTGCCGCGGGAGATCATTGAACGCATTCTCGACACGGCCGTGCCCTTCACCGCCGTCGGCGAACGTGAAGTGAAAAAAGTACCTTTGCTGCGCGGCAAAAGTGTCTTCAATCTGTTTTTTGAAAATTCCACGCGGACACGCACGACGTTTGAAATTGCCGCCAAGCGACTCTCGGCCGACGTCATTAATCTCAACATCACTACCTCCTCCGCGGCGAAAGGCGAAACGCTGCTCGACACCGTCGATAATCTGGCCGCAATGCAGGCCGACATGTTCGTTGTCCGCCATGCCGCCAGTGGCGCACCCTACCTGATTGCCCAGCATCTGGCCGCGACCGGGCGCGACCATATCCATGTTGTCAATGCCGGTGACGGCCGCCACGCGCATCCGACGCAAGGCCTGCTCGACATGTACACGATCCGACATTACAAGAAGGACTTCAGCCAACTGACGGTCGCCATCGTCGGCGACGTGCTCCACTCACGCGTTGCGCGCAGCCAGATTCACGGACTGACCACGCTGGGCGTGCCGGAAGTGCGGGTGATTGCACCGCGCACGCTGTTGCCGACCGGCGTCGAACGTCTGGGTGTGCGCGTGTTCACGGATATGCAGGAAGGCCTGCGCGGTGTCGATGTGGTAATGATGCTTCGTCTGCAGAACGAACGCATGCAGGGCGCGCTGCTGCCCAGTCCGCAAGAATATTTCAAGTCCTACGGATTAACGCCGGAAAAACTGGCACTGGCCAAGCCCGACGCCATCGTGATGCACCCGGGCCCGATGAACCGCGGCGTGGAAATCGACTCCGCCGTCGCCGATGGCGGCCAGGCGGTAATCCTGCCACAAGTCAGCTTCGGCATCGCCGTACGCATGGCGGTGATGGCGATGCTGGGCGGAGGATCGTCATGAGGTTGCACATCAAGGGTGGGCGACTGATCGACCCGACACAAAATACGGACACGACGGCTGATCTGTTTATCACCAACGGCAAAATAGTCGGCACTGGCGGGACGGCGCCGGCAGGCTTTGAGCCTAACAGCGTGCTTGACGCCACGGATTGCATTGTCTGCCCGGGCCTGGTCGACCTCTCGGCGCGACTGCGCGAGCCGGGTTTCGAATACAAGGCGACGCTGCAATCGGAAATGGCCGCGGCCGTGGCCGGCGGTGTGACTCGCCTGTCCTGTCCGCCCGACACCGATCCTCCACTAGATGAGCCGGGACTGGTGCAGATGCTGACCCATCGCGCCCGATTGCCCGGCTTCGCACACGTGCATCCGGTGGGCGCCCTTACCGTGGGTCTGGCCGGCGAGCAGCTGGTTGAAATGGCTGAGCTTTTCGATGCCGGCTGTGTTGCTTTTGGCCAGGCAAACCAGAGCATCGTTGATACGCAGGTGCTGCTGCGCGCCATGCACTATGCCGCGACCTTTGACTTTCCTGTCTGGCTGCAGGCACAGGACAGTTTTCTTTCCCGCAAAGGCGTGGCACATGACGGCGAAGTCGCGGCGCGACTGGGGCTCCCCGGAATTCCCGTCGCGGCCGAGACGATTGCGCTGGCGACCATCTTGCATCTGGCACGTGAGACTGGCGTGCGCATACATCTGCGCCGCATTTCCTCTGCTGCAGGGCTTGAGCTGATCAGCGCCGCCCGTGCTTCCGGAGTTCGGGTCAGCTGCGATATCACCATCAATCATCTGCATCTGACCGACACAGACATCGGATTTTTCAATCCCCACGCACGACTCGACCCGCCGCTGAGGAGTGGGCGTGATCGTGATGCCCTGCGCGCCGGATTGACCAGCGGCGCCATCGACGCCCTGTGCTCGGATCACACGCCCGTGGATGATGATGCCAAGCAGGTACCGTTTGAAGAAGCCGAACCGGGAGCGACCGGACTGGAACTGCTACTGCCGCTGTGTCTGAAATGGGCGCAGGAAATGAACGTGCCGCTAGCCACGGCGTTAGCGCGAGTCACCACCGCGCCGGCGCGGATTCTGGGCCTTGTCCCGGGTAGCCTCGCGGCTGGCCAAACCGCAGATCTTTGCGTTTTTGACCCTCGTTCCACCTTCCTCGTCGATCGCGATAACCTCAAGAGTCAGGGCAAGAACTCGCCCTTCCTAGGCTTGGAACTGCCGGGGCGGGTTCGCTACACGCTGATTGAAGGCGCGCTGGCTTACGACAGTGGTCGGGTGTTGGGCTGAATCTGACGAGATTTCAGTCAGCGGTACGCTCTGCCTTAGGCGTTCTGTGCGCAACATCGTTCACGACGGCGATCGCGAACGCCGCCATCAGCCCGGAACAAACCCTTCAAATCCGCAGCGCGGAAATAGTCGAATGTCGGCCAGGGGAAATTTCACGCTGGCCCGATGGCCAGGATCGCCCGGCGGTGCTCAGACCAATGCAATTTACAGTGGATCCCAGCGGTGCGCCGAATGACATTGATGCCGCCATTGATTTTCATGCGGTGACCATCGCGGTAAATCGTGCCACCGAAGCATGGGCGGCATGCGGTGTCGGCACCGAGCTTTTGCCCTGGCAAGCCGGCATGGAAACCCGTACCGATGTGATCCGGATATTTTGGTCGAACGCTGCGAGTCAGGGAAATTTTGGTCTGGCCAATCTTGGCAAGCGCACGCTGGCGCTCGGCCCGTCCGCGTTCCGATTGCTGCGCGAACGCAATCCTGCACATGACGCCGCACAGACGCTGCAAATGGTGCTCGCTCACGAGATGGGGCATTTCTACGGACTGATGGCGCATTCACGCCGCTGCGTCGACGTAACGTCCTACTACAACAATGTGCAGGGCGATCAATGCTATACCCGCGCCGGAGCAGATCGGCGCTTCATCATTGAATACCGCCACAGCTTGCCGACCGCTTGCGACATTCAGCGTTGTCGCCAGGCCAATGGCCTGCCTATGAACGCAACGCAGCGCTAATCTGTTCGGCGACCAATCCTTTGACGCGGACGCGTTTGGCGCGCGAACTCTCGCCACTGAGCAAGGACACTGCCGCCTTCGGCACGCCCAGGGTTTTGGCCAAAAATCCGATCAAGACCGCATTCGCCTTGCCATCCACCGGCGGTGCGGCGAGGCGAATTTTGAGGGCATCACCATGCTCACCAACGACCTCGGTGGTGCGCGCACCCGGCTGAATGTGGAGGCTCAAAATCACGTCCTCCCCATCGGCCCGCAGCCAGATCATGACGACAGGTAAGGAAACAGCGTAGCGCGCAGGTGGGCGATGAAGAATAATGCAATCTGCAGGACCACGATCAGAGCCATGGGCGACAGATCAACGCCGCCGACGGGCGGAATCCAGCGCTGCCAGGGACGAAGCAATGGGCGCGACAAGGCGTTGAAGGTATCGGCCATCGGCGCATGGGGGTTGATCCAGGAAAATACGGCCGAGATCAGCACCACGCCAACGGTGACGTACAAACCAATTTTGACGACTTCGAGGGCAGCAACCAAGGCGGCAAAAAAAATCGGCGCTGGCGAGACGGCGATCAGGATGCCGGAGAGCCCGAGAGCGATGCCAAGATACGCAAGTTGCCAGAGCCAGGCCAAAAACACGCTGGAAAGGTCCATCCCGTACAAGCCGGGAATGAATCGCCGCGCAGGGATGACCATCCAGTCGGTCACCGCAATCACAAACTGGCCCAAGGGGTTGCGAAACGAAACCCGGGCAAATTGCAAGGCGAATCGGGCGACAAGTGCCGTTGAAAAAAACCCGCACACTGTATCAAGCACCCACAGCAACATTTGACCCAACATGCTCAATCCTTTCCTAATTGATCGCCCAATTCACGGCCGCGCACCGCTGCGGCCATGACACCGCTCTCGATCGCCGCAGCGATTGCATGCTCGCCAAACGCGCTGAGCGCCGCCTCGGTAGTGCCGCCCTTCGAGGTGACCCGTTCACGTAAGGTGGTGAAACTCTCATTGCTCTGCTCGGCCAAGTGCGCCGCACCGAGAAAGGTCTCGATGGTCAGCCGACGCGCCGTGGCTGGACTGAATCCAAGATTTAGCGCCGCCGCCTCGACAGCTTCGATGAAGTAGAACACATAAGCCGGCCCGCTGCCGGAGATGGCGGTCACCGCGTCCATCTGGGCTTCAGCGTCCAACCACACCGTGCTGCCGACCGCGCGCAGGATTCGATCGGCATTGTTGCGCGCCTCGTGATCGACGCTGGGATCGGCGTACAAGCCCGTGATGCCCTTGCCGATCAGAGCCGGTGTGTTGGGCATCGTCCGCACCAGCAGGCGATAGTCGCCGAGCCAGCGAGCAATGTCGGCCAGACGCAGTCCGGCGGCAATACTGACGACCAGTTGTTTCTCGAGTTTGCCGGCGAACGGCGCGACGGCCGCCTTCATTTGCTGCGGTTTTACCGCCAGCACCAGCACTTCGCAGTTCAGTGCCGCGGCATCCACCGCCGCCACGCAGCGCACACCGAAACCCTCGGACAAGCGCCGCCGTGAGTCTTCAAACGGCTCGACCACCTGAATACCGGCCGCTGAAAAGCCCTGTTTGCGCATCCCGCCGATGAGCGCGACAGCCATGTTGCCGCCACCGATAAACGTGATTCTCATGCTACCTCCGCAGGGCCGCCCTCAAAGGGCAGCAAATAAAGTACTGGAACGGGCGCAACCTGCGAACCAAAATCGACCCCCTCCCAAGGAAAGGGGTCAGGGGGAAAGACCATCTATTCTCTCTCCAAAAATTGCCGTTCCCACCCGCACCAGGGTTGCGCCTTCCCGGATAGCCGCTTCAAGATCGTGCGACATGCCCATCGACAGTGTGTCCATGTCCAGTCCGTCGCGATTCAAGTCATCACGCAAGCAGCGCAAACCGGCAAACGCAGCGCGTTGTAACTCGACGTCTTCAGTCGGCTGCGGGATCGCCATCAGGCCACGCAGCCGCAGACCGGCAACGCCTGCCACGGCCAGCGCCAGCGGCCTGAGCGCGTCGGGCGGACAACCGCTCTTTGATGCTTCTCCCGAGACATTCACTTGCAGGCATACATTCAAGGGTGGCAAGCTCACCGGGCGCTGCTCGGCCAGGCGTTGTGCCGTCTTGATGCGATCCACGGTATGCACCCACGAAAAATTTTCCGCCACACTCCGCGTCTTATTGCTTTGCAACGGTCCAATAAAATGCCAGTCCAGATCAAGTGCTGCCAAAGCCTCCACTTTCGCCACCCCTTCCTGAACATAATTTTCACCGAAAGCGCGCTGGCCTGCGGCCACAGCCGCCTCAACACAGGCTATCGGCCAGGTTTTTGACACGGCTAACAAACCGACCGAAGCCGGCTCGCGACCGGCAAGGATGCAGGCGGCGGAGATTCGCGCGCGAACAGCTTGCAAGTTAGCGGCGATTTTTATCATATAGTGGCTTAAAGTATACCTTAGCACCTCGCCGAAACACCTCACCGAAACACTTCGATGCACAAACTGGCAGAACCTCAGGAGACAGAAGCATGGACATTACCGAACTGCTTACTTTCGTAGTCAAGAACAAAGCCTCTGACTTGCATCTCTCTTCAGGTCTGCCGCCGATGATCCGGGTTCATGGCGACATCCGGCGCATCAATCTGCCGGCGATGGAGCACAAGGAAGTTCATGCCATGCTCTATGACATCATGAACGACGGTCAGCGCAAGTTTTATGAAGAAAATCTGGAGCTCGACTTTTCCTTCGCCGTTCCGGGCCTGGCGCGCTTCCGCGTCAATGCTTTTGTGCAAAATCGCGGTGCCGCAGCCGTACTGCGGACTATTCCTTCCAAGATCATGTCGCTGGAAGAACTCAAATGCCCGAAGATTTTTGAAGAACTGGCCGATCAGCCTCGCGGAATCGTGCTGGTCACCGGCCCGACCGGCTCAGGAAAATCAACGACACTGGCCGCCATGGTGAATCACAAGAACGAAGTCGAGAAGGGTCACATTCTGACCGTCGAGGATCCGATCGAGTTCGTCCATGAATCGAAAAACTGCCTGATCAATCAACGCGAGGTTGGCCCGCATACCCTGTCGTTCAACAATGCGCTCCGTTCCGCCTTGCGCGAGGACCCCGACGTGATTCTGGTGGGCGAAATGCGCGATCTGGAGACCATCCGTCTGGCGCTGTCCGGCGCCGAGACCGGCCACCTGGTATTTGGCACACTGCACACCTCCAGCGCCGCCAAGACAATCGACCGGATCATCGACGTATTCCCGGCCGCGGAAAAAGAGATGGTTCGCGCCATGCTTTCTGAATCACTCAAGGCGGTGATTTCTCAAACCTTGTGCAAAACCATGGACGGATCGGGACGAGTGGCCGCGCATGAAATCATGGTCGGCACGCCGGCGATCCGCAACCTGATCCGCGAAGCGAAGGTCGCACAGATGTACTCGGCGATTCAAACCGGAGCGCAATTCGGCATGCAAACGCTCGATCAAAACTTGCAGGATCTGGTGAAACGAAAAATCATTACGCCAGCCGAGGCTCGCAGCAAAGCGGCAAACAAGGATAATTTTCCGGGCTAGGCAGGCAAGAACATTACCACGGGGAACACGGGGAACACGGGGGAAACCTCGAATCGTTCCCCGTGTTCCCCGTGCTCCCCGTGGTGAGCTTTTTTCAGGAGTATGACGATGGAACGCGACGAAGGCCTTAAGTTCATGTATCAACTGTTGACGATGATGTTGCAGAAAAAAGGTTCCGACCTTTTCATCACCGCCAACTTCCCGCCGGCAATGAAGATCGACAGCAAGATGACGCCGGCGACTACCCAGGCACTTTCCGCACAACACACAGCGGAGTTAGCGCGTGCAATCATGAACGATAAACAGGCGGCAGAGTTCGAAGCCACGAAGGAGTGCAACTTCGCCATTCAGCCATCATCAATTGGTCGCTTTCGGGTCAATGCGTTTTACCAGCAGGGCAAAGTCGGCATGGTTTTACGCACCATCAACGTGTCGATTCCCGATTTTGACGAACTGAAGTTGCCGCCGGTGCTCAAGGACGTAGTCATGACCAAGCGCGGTTTGGTGTTGTTTGTCGGCGGTACAGGTTCCGGTAAATCCACTTCGCTCGCGGCGATGATCGGCTATCGCAATCAGAACTCGTACGGCCACATCATCACCATCGAAGACCCGGTCGAGTACGTCCACGAACACCGCAACTGCGTCATCACCCAACGCGAAGTCGGTGTTGATACCGACAGTTGGCACATCGCGCTGAAGAACACGCTGCGCCAAGCCCCGGACGTTATTCTGATCGGCGAAATTCGCGACATGGAAACCATGGAGCACGCGATGGCCTTTGCGGAAACCGGCCACTTGGCCATGGGTACCTTACATGCCAACAACTCGAATCAGGCGCTGACGCGCATCATCAACTTCTTCCCGGAGGAACGGCATCACCAACTGTTCCTCGATCTCTCGCTCAACCTCAAGGCCGTGGTTTCTCAGCGCCTGATTCCGGTCAAGGAGGGCAAAGGCCGCGCCGCTGCAGTCGAAATATTGCTCAACTCGCCATTGATTGCCGATTTGATGGCCAAGGGCGATATCTCCGAGATCAAGGAAATCATGAAAAAATCGCGTGAACTGGGGATGCAGACATTCGATCAGGCCTTGTTCGATCTGTATGAGCAGGATCGCATCAGCTATGAGGATGCCTTGCGCTTTGCCGATTCAATGAACGAAGTCCGCCTGCAGATCAAGCTGCATGGCAAGGAATCTGCCGGCGCGGATCGTAGCAGTGGCATCCAGCACCTGGACATTGTCTAGACGCTCCCGCCATAGATAAAGTCTCGTCTCGCATGGTCGCAACTGCCTTTGCCGCGCCGGACCTTACATGAACGCCACTGCACCCGGCATAAGTCCACTTGAAGGAATGCCGCGCCTGCGGGATAGAGTCTGCGGTGCGTGGGGAACGGCTAAGTTCGCCCCCCTGCTTGCTGAACTGATTGTCGATGCGCGTGGTGGTACCAGGCAAGGGCTGCCGCCGGACGTTGCCGATGAAATACTTTTTCTTGGCGAGTTAGACAAGACCCTGCGCTGCATGCGCCGTGCCGAAGAACTGCAGATTGATTATGCCAAGGCCTACCGTTTGGTGGATCACGAGGACCAGGCGCGACTGAAAAAGGACGCACTGGACGACCCGAATATTTCGCGTGACATGATCATTACTGATAGTTCAGAACGACGCGAACAAGGCGAGCGACGGCGCGCGGAAGAAAAGCAGCGCGCGGTCGCGACCCGAGAAGCCAGAGAAGCCAGAGAAAAGGACCGAAAGAGTTTTCTCGGTCGCTACGCCACGGCACTTGTCGTGCTGATTGTCATCGCGCTGGGATCCAAGTTACTGTGGCCGATGCTGAAGTCAATGCTGGCGCGTTTGCATTGACCACGATCTTCGCGATTCATTCCGGCGTCGCAGCCACCGGCGCACGAGCCCGTGCAGAACCCGAGACAATGTCAACGTTATAAAGCCGGCATTCCAGCGGACCATTGAACAGTGGCGTCTTGCGCCCGACGCGCAGGCCAACGAGTTTGGGGAAGCGCACATCCGCTGACAAAAACCAGGTACGCCAGCCGGCAAAGTTCTTTTTCAGGGCGTCGCCCAGCAGAGGATAGAAAGCGGCCAATTCCTCTTCGCTGCCCAGACGTTCGCCATACGGTGGATTGGCGACCAGAAAACCCTCTGGCGCAGGCGCGGAACGTAACAGCAGATCACTTTGCTCGAGCGTCACCAAGGTATCGAGGCCGGCATGCGCCAGATTCTGTCGGGTGCGTGCCACGGCGTCGGCAGAGATGTCGCTGCCAAATATGGGCAAAGCGCGTGCTTCGCGCCGCCGCTCGGCCGCATCGCGCTGCAGTTCACGCCAGG
>CAZAGR010000068.1:0-10121 GCA_964484585.1 uncultured Propionivibrio sp.
TGGCTGCGCGCAGCGCAGGACGATGATCTGCGCTGGTATGCCGTTTCTGGTGTTTGCCTCGCCGGAGCGGTCTTGTCAAAATATTTCGCAGCGATCATCGGTTTTGCATTTCTGGTTGATGCGCTCCAGCGACGAAATCCACGTGCGCTGATGGGGCTAGCCGTTGTCTACCTCTCCACGCTTCCGGCGCTCGGATTGATGATGTGGTGGAACAGCGCCAACTGTTGGCCAAACTACATGTTTAATTTTGTTAACAGGCACGAGGGCTTCCGTTGGTCAAGCGCAACGCCTTTTTTGTATGTGGCGAGCTTGCTTTATTTGTTGAGTCCGCCCGCGGTCTGGCTAGGGTGGCGGGAGTTAAAGAAGCGCAATATTGAGGGAGTCAGTGCGGCGATTCAGTTCGAAAACGCTACTTCCCATGCTGTCCCCGTATCCATCCCGGCCCTTGGTATGCTGGCTGCTGTGCCTTTGCTATTGTTCGCCATGCTTTCACTGGTCAAACAAGTTGGGCTGCATTGGATTTTGTCGCCTTTGCCGTTTGCTTTGGTCTGGCTCGGATTAAGGCTGCCGATGCCTGCAATGCGCAGGCTTGGACAGTTTTTTGTTGGTTTTGCCTTGCTGCATGTCGCCGTAATTCTGGTGATTTCGCTTTTGCCGATGGAGATGTGGCAGAAGAACAGGCGTTACGATGGGTTGGTTCTGACTGTCGCCCGCCAGGAGCTTGCAGATGCGTTGGCACCTGATCGGGGTGACCACGAAAGGAACTGGGTTTTGGCAATGGACGGCTACTCAAACGCCGTGACCTTGGGTTACAACTTGCGCGAGTACGTCATCGTGTTTGGCGAGGCATCCAGCCATGCCCGCCATGACGATATTTTGACGGATTTCCGCCAACTTGCCGGCCGAAATATTCTTGTATTGCGCAAATCTGAACCTGACGTAGATTATTACAGGCAGTTTTTTGCCGAGGTACGTATCGACACTTTTGAAGTTCGCGGCGCGCGCTTCTGGAAGGTCAAAGGCGAAGGATTCAATTATTCAGCGTATCACGAGAAGGTGTTGCGAAAGGTCAAGGCAAGGTACTACGCGCTGCCACCGTGGTTGCCACAGCGAGCGTGTTATTTCTGTGATCGCTATTTCCCGGATGAGTCATGCTGCCGCTGATTGAGGTTTCAGCTGCGACGGGCGTGGGCGCATTGATTAAACTTTTGCGCCCGCATCAATGGCTCAAGAGCAGTTTCGTTCTCGCGGGAATCTTGTTTGGTCATGCGTGGAACGATCCCGTCAAGCTGACTCAGGCAATGTTGGCATTTGTTGCTTTCTGTTTTCTTTCATCTGCCGTTTATGTGATGAACGATATGATTGATCGTGAGCAGGACCGCATGCATCCAAAGAAACGCCTGAGGCCTCTCGCTGCCGGCACAGTTTCCATGCCGGCAGCTTCTATTTTGATGTTCGCCTGTCTCGCCGCTGCGACAGGAATCGTATTGATTTCGGACAGCATGACCCCCTGGCTGTTTGCCGCCTATTTCGTTATTAACATGGGCTACAGTTTCGGGCTCAAGCACGTTGTGATTCTCGACGTGTTTCTCATTTCAGCCGGTTTCATGTTGCGCATATTGGTCGGCACCTTGGGCATAGGCATTTCCCCGTCGCACTGGTTGTTACTTTGCGGGCTACTATTGACTTTGTTTCTCGGCTTTGCCAAGCGCCGCGCAGAACTGGCGTCGCTTGATGACGGCGGAGCCGACCACCGCCGAGTCCTGGATGATTACACGGTGCCCCTGCTCGACCAGTTCATCGCCATTCTCGCTGCTGGAACACTGGTCGCTTATGCGCTCTACACAGTCAGTGCAGAAACTGCCGCATCGCATGGGTCCCGACAGTTGATATTGACGCTGCCGTTTGTGCTTTATGGCATGCTGCGTTACCTCTGGCGGTTGCACCGTCGCGGTGGTGGTGGAGATCCAGCTCAGGAACTGCTTACTGACCCCCACTTGCTTGCGGCTGTATCTGGTTGGTTTGGTATGGTTGTGGCAATTTTGTCGGGCAAGTTATAATGGCAATATCATGAGTAGTGACGGCCAATTTGAAAAACTTGAAATGTTAGGTGACGCAATCCCTTTTGTCGGGCGTATTGGCGAAATCATTGAGACCATCGCGCTCTTTGAAGATTTCGAGCCGGCCGAGATTGAGCACTTGGCGCGCTACATGCGTTGCTACCGCGCAACTGATGGGTCCGAAATCATCCATGAGGGAGAACCGGGCGATTTCATGGTGCTGATTCTCGACGGTTCGGTCGAGATCATGAAAGTCGATCCGCGCGGCTTGCCGGCTCGAATTGCGCTGGTTGGTGTGGGCAAGACGTTGGGTGAGATGTCGTTGATTGATGGCGAGCCACGTTTCGCGAGCTGTGTTGCCGTGGGCACACTCGAGTTCGCGGTACTGGATCGGGCGGGTTTGTCACAACTGATTGCAGAAGAGCCGCGGGTGGGCGTCAAGCTGATGATGGAATTTTTGATGCTGTTGAATCAGAGGCTCCGCAGTGTCAGTGCACAGCTGATGGATTGCGTCGAGTCAAAGCGAAACCGGATTCGCTAAGCCTGACTAAGCCTGACTAAGGCTGGATAAGTGCTGGCCAAGCCTGTTGCGCCGCCCAAGCCACCGGTTGGTTAATGTCCTGTCCTGATATCAACGCCGTACCGCCAACGCCGACTTTTTTGTCTCAGGCGTTCTTGCCCTTCTGCCACAATACATCGCCGCCGCCTGCTGCCTTGTTCAGCCAGCGACCGAGGACAAATAGCAGATCGGAGAGCCGGTTCAGGTACATGCGGCCGGCCTCGGATACCTCCTCTTCATTGGCAAGCGCAACGAGCGCGCGCTCGGCTCGCCGGCAAACGCTGCGGGCCAGCTGCGTCAGGGCCGCTGGGCGATTGCCGCCCGGCAAGATGAACTCCTTGAGTGGAGCCAAGTCCGCGTTATAGTGGTCGATGGCAATTTCGATGCGTTCGGGCTGAGTCGCCTTGAGCAATTTAGCGCCCGGAATGGAAATTTCGCCGCCAAGGTCGAAAAGATCATGCTGGACACCAATCAGGAGATTTCGGACCTCAGTCGGCAGCTCTTCGCATAACAGTACGCCCAGCAGAGAATTGAGCTCGTCGATTTCGCCCAGCGTGACGATTCGTGCCGACTCTTTGCCGGCCCGTGATCCGTCACCTAAACCCGTCGTTCCAGTGTCACCCGTGCGAGTGTAAATTTTTGTCAGTCGATGTCCCATGACGAACATTCTAATGATGATCGACCTGCTGCTACAATCGACAGAAGTAAAAAATTGCGGCGCAGTGGTTGTCTGAACGACGTGTGTTATGACGCTAATCGCCCAATAAATGCCGGCCTTGCAAAATAATTGGAGAGTTTTATATGGACGCGTTTCTGAGCCAGTTCAAGACGTGGGTCAAGTTGGCGGTGAGTTTTGCGTTGATTTTGGCTTCGCTTCAGATTGTCGGCAGCTTCGGTATGTATTCATCTGCCCAGCTCGGCACCTTGCTGCATGAGATGTATTCCACGCAACTTACTGCAATCGCCGAGCTGAGTGAGGTCAAACTCGCCGCACTGATGCACAATCGTACCATTTACGAATTGGCCGCCGAACAGGATTCACTGGTCATTGACGACATCCTCAAGGATATGAAGGCTCATGAGACAAAGATGCGTCAACATCTTGCCGCTTATGAAAAAACCGGGCTTGGCAACGAGGAAAAACTGGCCTACGAGAAATTCAACGCCGCCTGGAAGGCCTATATCGACAAGATTGATAGCGTTGCAGCCCCTGCGCGCGCGGGTAGCACGGCGAGTGCGATGATGATTGCTGGCGGCATGGTTCAGAATTTATTCAAGCTCGCGGATAACGAGTTGAAGGCGATGAGCGACATTGTTGCAGAGGAAGGGCGGCAAGCCGACGCGTCAGGATCCGCGATTGCGCAACGAATCCAAACGGTGAGTTTGGCCTTGATGGCGGCATCGATCGTGCTGGGCATCATCAATGCTATCGTCGTGACGCGAAACATTACGCGGCCTTTAAGTCGCGCAGTCTCGGAGCTTCGCAACATCGCGGCCGGCGACATGACTTCGCTGATCGTGGTTAAGGGACGGGATGAGTCGGCGGACATGCTGCGCAGTCTGGCTGATGTTCAGCAGGGGCTGTCGTCAATGGTGACTCAATTGAAGCTCACTGCGGAAAACCTCAATCAGTCGGTGCACGATGTCACGGAAGATAGTCACCAGTTATCGCGCCGTGCGGCCGAGTCTTCCGATGCGATCAGCAGTGCTGCAGCGGCAATCGAGCAATTGACTGTCAGCATCGATGTAGTGGGTAACAATGCCGATGAGGCTTCGGGAAAAGCCACAGAAGCGGGGGGCGCTGCGCGGCAGGGGCGTGACCTCGGTGAAGAGGCCTCTGGCGATGTGATCAAGGCGGCCGCAAAGGTGGGGGAAACGGCTGACATGATTCAGAACCTCTCCGGGCAGGTGCAGCAGATTGGTACGATTGCAAACGTGATCAAGGATATCGCGGATCAAACCAACCTGTTGGCGTTAAACGCCGCGATTGAGGCGGCACGGGCAGGGGAGCAGGGCCGCGGATTTGCCGTTGTGGCGGACGAAGTTCGCAAGCTGGCCGAACGGACCACAACTTCTGCACAAGAGATCACCAGCATGATTGGCGCCATACAGTCCGGCACGGGCTCAGTGGTGACGAGCATGGACGTTAGTCGCAGCACCATGGATGTTGTTCGTGACAAAGTCACGAAAACGACAGAGGCAATTCGCCGCATTGAAGACAACACTGCATCAGCTGTCTCGTCGACGGGCGAAATTTCGGTCGCCTTGCGTGAACAAAAAGCAGCGAGCAGCGGAATTGCGCAGAGTGTTGAGAATATTGCGCAGCTGTCGGGCGAAAATGCCAACACAGCACACCACCTCAGTGAATCGATGACCAAAGTCCGTCAGGTTTCATCTGAACTGGGCGCAGTTATCGCCAGGTTCAAGGTGCGCGGATAAGGCTGAAACTCGGCGGCTACTGAAAAGTCGGCGATGGCGGCACGGCGAGCTGGGAAAGTGACACGCTATTTCCTGAATTCCATGACCCCGTCGGTCACGCTCCCGTATTTCAGACTGAGGATGTCTAGAGGGTAGTTTTGATACAGACGCCAAGGCGGTTTGACGCCTTGCTTCGGAAATTTGTCGAGTGAGCGTTGAAAGTACCCCGACGAGAAATCTACCCACGCCTGCGTAGCAAGCGCCGGATCCCGCTGTCGTGGCGTGCATTGACGCGTGCCGCTTGAGTCCATGTGATTGAGCAAACGGCAGACATATACGCAAACCAGGTCGACTTTGAGAGTCCAGGAGGCGTTGGTGTATCCGAATGCCGAGGCCAAATTGGGGATATCGCTGTACATCATTCCCTTGTAACCGATCGTTTTTCCCATGTCGATCGGCTGATCATCGACCACGATCTTCGTGCCGCCGAGAATCTCGAGATTGAGGCCGGTCGCCGTCACAATCAGATCGGCTTCGAGCTCTTTGCCGGAACGAAGTTGCAAACCTCTTTCCGTGAATGTCTCGATCTGGTCGGTCACCACGGATGCGCGCCCTGAGCGGATAGCATGAAATAGATCGCCGTCGGGGACAAGACAGACGCGTTGGTCCCACGGTTTATAGCGTGGCGTGAAATGCGTCTCAAGATCGTAATCGGGGCCAAGGTCCTTTCGCAGCAGGTCCAGCAGATGCTGGGCAACCCGTTCCGGTTTTCGTTTGGACAAGCTGTAGAAGTACATGCCCAGCAGTACGCGCTTCCAGCGATTGATCACATAGGCGATTTTTTCGGGCAGGATGCGGCGCAGAAAGTTTGACAATGCGTCTTCCGCTGGACGAGAAACGACATACGTCGGCGATCGCTGCAGCATTGTGACGTGGGCCGCCTTTTTGGCCAGCTCCGGCACCAGGGTGACCGCCGTCGCACCGCTGCCGATCACGACAATACGTTTGCCTGCATAGTCAATATCGTCAGTCCAAAGCTGCGGGTGCACAATGCGACCTGCAAACCGTTCGGTGCCAGGAAAGTCCGGCGTGTAACCTTCAGAAAAACGGTAATAGCCACTGCACATGAAAAGAAAATTACAGGTCAGACTGACGGTATCTTTCTGCGGACTCCGTTGCACCTCCATAGTCCATCGTGAGTCCGTGGAATTCCAGGATGCGCAGGTGACACGACATCCAAAACGAATTTTTTTGTCAATGCCGAACTCATGCGCCGTGTCCCGAACGTACTTCAGGATGGAAGGTCCGTCAGCAATCGCCTTGGCATTCTTCCAAGGCTGGAAAACATAACCAAGCGTGTACATATCGGAATCGGAGCGTATTCCGGGATAACGAAACAAGTCCCAAGTGCCGCCGCTGCAGTCGCGACTTTCGAGGATTGTGTAGCTCTTGTCGGGGCAATTTGACTGGAGGTGGTAGCCGGCAGCAATGCCGGACAGGCCCGCGCCGACCACAATAACGTCGAAATGTTCTGTCATGGTTATTTGCTTCAGTTTGCAGAATTCGGGTTTGCCGACGGGCGTTCGCGTAAGCTCATACTCAAGCCGACCGGCGCCATGGTGAAGGAAAGATGCTCACGCGCTTCCAGGCCGTCCGGCGTATCCACATTCACTATGTCGAATTTGCCCAGCAACAGAGCCATCGCCATTTTCATTTCAAGCAAGGCCAGATAACGTCCGGGACAGATACGCGGTCCGGCGCCAAAAGGCATTGACAGTCGCTTGGCAGAGGTGTTCGTGTTGGCCAGACTGCCAGATTCGTTGGCCGCCAACCAGCGTTCGGGTCGGAATTCATGAGCATCCGGCACATAGCTTTCACTGATGCCATCGTGACGCAGCAGGCAAAAAACCAGTGTGTCTTTGGGTACGAGCACGTCACCGATAGTGATGTCGGCAAGCGCCTGCGCTCCCAACTGTGGTGCGACAGGTTTCAGTCGCATAGTCTCATGTGCGCAGGCTTCAACATAATGAAGTTTGGCCATTTGTTCCAGAGTGAGGCATGCTGGATCGCCGGCCACTTCTCGCACCTCGCTAAGCGCGCGCGCAAGAGTCTCCGGATTCCGCACCAACAGATAGATCATCCAGGCCAGCGTATTGGCGGTGGTATCTTCACCGGCCAGCAGCATTGTGAGGACATTACCGGCAACCTCGTCGTCATGGATTCGACCGCTCTCCTGAGCCGCCGCTGCGATCATGGCCTCAAGCAGATTGTTGGGTCTGTCGTGCAGCCC
This sequence comes from uncultured Propionivibrio sp., assembly GCA_964484585.1. GTDB lineage: Bacteria > Pseudomonadota > Gammaproteobacteria > Burkholderiales > Rhodocyclaceae > JADKHX01. Next base: position 7,328 of record CAZAGR010000068.1, read on the forward strand.
CGGGTTTGCCTGCATACGAGTTCGTGCCTCGGCGATAAATCCGGCGACGGCGCGATTGACTTCAACCAGGCTGCGTCCCAGTTTTCGATCAGCCGGTAGCTTGAAAAAGCGCCAGTACGGCACGGCAGCCATAAGCCGTTTGAAGAGCGCAGGAAAAATCTGGTCGAGATGCCGCTGGATCACATCTTCATCGGATTCCAGCGTGTTGACGTCGGCACCGAACGCAAGGCCGGCGATGGCATCCACGGTGAAACGCATCAAGTCGGCCTGCAGATCGATGGTGGTGCCGGTGCGCGCAGCCTTTTCCCAGCGCCCGCCAAGTCGCCGAGTGACTTTCAGTAGTGATGGGAAATACGATTTGACATGCGCCGGATCGAATCCCGCCATGACCATGCGACGCTGTCGCCGCCAAGCCTCCCCGTTGGCCGCGAAAACGCCGGTGGCGATGCCCATCTCGCGCCCGATTTCGTCCATGCGTGAAGTTCGCCTGAAACCGTCCGGGCGGTTACGCAAGATGCTTGCAATCTTCTCGTGATCGGCGACGACCAGAATGGTCCGGCGGCCAAAGTCCAGGCAATACATCGAACCGAGCTCGCGACTCCACTGCTCCAACTGTTGGTGAAATCGCGGCAGATCAACCTGCAAAAGGTTACCGATCACAGGAAGGCCGCGCGGGCGTGGCAACTCTTTAAGCTGCCGCAGTCGGGCAGTTTGCGCATTCTCAGTTACGTTCGCCACTGCCCTCTCCAATTCTGTACCCCTTTAAATCTGAATTAACTCTATTTGGTCCTTATGATCCGACCAGTTTGGGTGTCTGTCAGCCAGCTGAACTCTCGCGCGGTAGCCCACGCAAGGGGTCGTCAATTGACTTGCAGTATGATCGAGTTTGCTTTTTCATGCTGCTTCAAATCTAATTGGCCGAATCGACTTTGTATTCGGATACCGACTCCTATGAATGCTGGACGTGCGCCTTCGTACTACACCGCGAGCCTGAATCAGGAGACTGATTATCCGATAGTACAAGGCACCGTGCAGGCAGACATCGCAATTATTGGCGGAGGCTTTACCGGCGTTTCTACCGCACTTGAGTTGGCCGAACGAGGTTATAAGGTAGCAATCGTTGAGGCTCATAAAATCGGCTGGGGGCAGACCGGGCGCAATGGTGGGCAAGTGACTGGAAGCCTCTCCGGCGATGCGGCAATGCGCAAACAGATGCGGATCAAGTTGGGCCAAGCGGTGGATGATTTCATCTGGCATTTGCGTTGGCGTGGTCACGAAATTATCAAGGCCCGCGTCGCTAAATACGCGATTCAGTGTGATCTCAAATTCGGTCACCTGCATGCCGCGATGAAACCGGCGCACATGATCGAACTTCGCGTATTTCATGAGGAAGCCGTTCATCGTGGCATGGAAGAAAGCGTCACGCTTCTTGATGCTTCGGGCGTGCGCGAGCATCTCGAGAGTGACATCTACTGTGGTGCGCTAAAGAACATGCGCAACATGCATTTGCACCCATTAAACCTTTGTATTGGAGAGGCGCGAGCGGCGGAGAGTCTCGGCACGCAGATATTTGAGAACTCGGAAGTCACTGAACTGGTCCACGGCGACAGCCCGGCCGTTGTCACCGCAAATGGGCGGATTAATGTACGGCAAATCCTGCTCGCGGGTGATGTCTATCACAGGCTCGAACAGCGCAAACTCAAAGGTCTGATTTTTCCGGCGGCCGGCGGCATCGTCACGACCCGTCCACTTGGCGATGAAGTGGCCAGTGCGATCAATCCGCATGATCTGGCGGTGTACGACTGCCGTTTTGTTCTTGACTACTACAGGCTAACCGCCGACAAGCGCTTGCTGCTGGGTGGCGGAGCCAATTATTCCGGGCGCGATTCGCGTGACATCGCGGGCGAAATGCGCCCCGCCATCGAGCGCACGTTTCCGCGCTTGCGCGGTATTGAAATCGAGTTTGAGTGGAGTTGCGCGATGGGCATTGTCATCAATCGCATTCCCCAGTTGGGCAAGTTGTCGGATAACGTCTGGTATGCGCAGGGCTATTCCGGCCATGGTGTTGCCACCACCCATATCGTCGGCGAAATCATGGCCGAAGCTATGACCGGAACGCTGGAACGTTTTGACACCTTCGCACGCTGTAAGCATATACGGGTTCCGTTGGGTGACGTTCTTGGCAACCCGATGTTGGCACTCGGTATGTGGTATTACCAGATGCTCGAAAAGCTGCGATGAGTTGATGGGCAATTGCTAGTAGCATCCATGGCTCGAATTGCTGATTGAAGGGACTTGAAATGAAATGGATTATCGCGTTGTTCTCCGCCGTGCTCATGATGCCGGCTCACGCATCGCTTAGTGATGGCGAGCCCGCACCGGACTTTGTGGTTCAGGCCTCGATGGCCGGCAAGGCCTTCAGCTACTCGCTCAGCGGCGCTTTAAAAGGCGGTCCGGTGGTGTTGTATTTCTATCCGGCCGCATTTACTTCCGGCTGCACCGTTGAAGCGCATAGTTTCGCTGAGGCCGTCGACGACTATAGGGCGCTTGGCGCCACCGTGATAGGCGTGTCACGCGATTCCATCGAGACCCTTAATCGCTTCTCTGTCAGCGAATGCCGCGGCAAGTTTGCTGTTGCCGCCGATGTCGATCAGGCAATTACCAAGGCATACGATGCAGTTTTGGCGGTTAAGCCCGAGTACGCCAATCGCATCTCCTACGTCATTTCGCCGCAAGGCAGAATTATTTATTCGTATACCAATCTCAATCCTGAGAAGCATGTGGCCAACACTTT
>CAZAGR010000069.1:0-10104 GCA_964484585.1 uncultured Propionivibrio sp.
TGCGTGCAGCGATGCGTATATTCAAGCCCGTACTACCGGATGAGCTTTCTGAACCCCTGCTGCCGCTGCTGCGCGAATTGATGTCTGTGCTCGGGCGTGCCCGCGACCTTGATGTGCTGATTGCAGAAATCATTACCCCGGTCTGTCAGGCCTTGCCAGGTGAGCCGCGTCTTGCCGACATTCTCGCCGTCGTCACCGACCGCCTGTACAGTGCGCGCCGTGGTTCTGTAGTTTTTTTGAGGCGAGATCTTTATTCAATGCTGCACCTAAAGGCCGGGCAACTGCTTAATGCTGCACCTTTTCTGGATGAACCGGCTCATAAAAACACGAATCTTGCACCGGCGCCCGATGGGAATGTACCCGTTTCACCGTCGCTGATCGAGTTTGCCGACGCTCGTCTTCGAAAACTGCTCAAGACCACCCGAGTATTGGCGACCCTCGCACGTGCCGATGACCCGCCGTCGCTGCATGCGCTGCGTATCAGCACCAAGCGCTTAAGATATGCCATAGAATTTTTCGACACATTAATTCCCAATAATTCCGGTATGCGTATCGTTAAACGCCTGGCTAAATTACAGGATGAATTGGGGCGACTCAATGACCTGGCTAATGCCGGAGCAATTCTCATGGCCTGTGCCGGAAATGATCCTCAATTGCGCGAGGCCGTCACCCTGATTGGCGGTTGGCATAGTGGGCGCCACGCCAAACTGTTGGCCGCAATTCCCGAGCAGCTCACTGCAATAGACACGCTGAAGTTGCCGCGATTCAAATTGCGGTAATTCGAATCATTGACCATTGATCACTAACCATCGGCAAGCTCAACGGCAAGCAACGCTGATGCTTGAACAACGTCCCAGCGCGAGTTGATTTCACTAAATTATTGCTCATTGGGCGATCGTGCCGTTAAGGAAATCCGCCTCTGATGGCGACCTAACCGTCTCGTGCAAGTCAAAAATCAACTCATTCTGCGGGTCGCGCTTCATCCACAGTTGATTTCTTGCGAGTTCGTCGCGGCTATGGGTAATGAGAAAACGACTGTAGTGCGCTAGATGTTGTCTGTTGCTATGCGGTGCCTTGAGTGTCTGCACGTGGTGAATATGGGCACGGATGCATTCACTGGACAATGTCCGCCAAAGACACTCGAAAAAGGACATGTCGCCGGTGAATGCTGGACGGTCGCAATGCAAGCCGGCAGGATTGAAGTAACTGATGGCAAGACAGAAAACCGGTGTATTAGTGTCCACCGCGGCCTGAAACAAAGCGGCATGAAAGGGCAGAACATGCGACCCGGAAGTGCTTGTGCCTTCCGGAAAAATCGCAAGCCTTTGCCCTGAACGAAGCTGCGTTGTCATCAACGCACGGGTTAGTTGCGCGGCGCGGCGATTTCCGCGTTCAATAAAGATTGTTCCAGCGTGCTTCGCAAGAGAACCTATGATCGGCCATCCGGCGACATCGTCTTTGGATACAAATGTGCTCGGTACCAGTGCATTGATCAAAACGATATCGATGAAGGACACATGATTGCTCACAATCAGGCCGTGACCCGATTCAGACAATTTTCTAGTATGCCGCGATTCAATTTGTATTCCCATGAACCCTAACAAGCGAACTGACCACCATTGATTGATCTGGCGCCGCTGATCAAGTACCAGCCAAGGGAATACGAAAATGCCGAAAACGTGTCCAAGCGCAATATGGGCGATGGTCAGCATCAGGCGCCATAAAGCTCGCGTCACTAAGTACATTTGCCTGAATGTTTTTCCATCTCTGGGAAGTAAAGCCATCTAGTCCTCTATGCGTCGGCACTTTTGACTACGTTAGCTCTAAAATATTTCATGGCTGTGGCAATCGTCCCATCAGGTCACTCATGTGTCACAAAACTGCAATCAAAAAAACGTACTCTGGATAAGTTAAGCTTACCAACTCAAGCTCACAACTCAGGACCCTACCCCAATGACCATCGATTTTCATGACGATAGTGACGACGTGCGCCGAATTGTCATTTCCGGCCGCTTGGATATCGCTGGCGCAGATGCAATCTCAACCCGGTTTGCGGCGCTAGCCGCGTCGGCACCACGTCGCATTATTGTTGACCTAACCGGCGTCAATTTTCTCGCGTCAATCGGGATTCGCTCGATCATCAGCAATGCAAAAGCTTTGCAACAACGTGGCGGAAAAATGGTGCTTCTGGTAACCGCAGATACATCGGTTGCCAAGACCCTTGAGGCGACCGGAATTGATGGCTTGATTCCAATATTTACTGAGGCCACTCAGGCTAGCTCGGCCGTGCTGGCTTGACATTTGCGATGAACTCACCGATGGGTGTTCGCGCTTCTCAGGAGTTGCAGCCCACTCTGCGGGTTCGTGCAGAAGCAAGTGAAGTCTCACGAGCATCGGCCTGGCTTCATTCCATGTGCGCGCAGGCTGACGTACCTTTGGATCAGCAGGAACGGCTGGATATATGCCTGAATGAAGCTTTGGCGAACATACTGAGTCATGGTCAAACGAAAGGAAAGTCGCAGCCGATCCAACTCGATTTTGTGCGGCATGACGACTCCACAAGTGGCCAAGTTTCGCTTGCCATAACTGATCACGGGATTGCTTTTGATCCGCTCAGTGTTGCGCCAAGGACTTTGCCTGATTCCTTGGCTGATGCGGAGCCGGGAGGACTGGGGCTGGTCATGCTCCGTCAATTCTCGGATCGCCTGGATTATTCTTTTGTTGACGGGCAAAACAAATTAAGTATTACGATGCGCTGGAGCCATGAATTAGCCTAAGGGGCAATCCTGCGATGAAAGCCCACTTCGGGCGTGGCCATGATCGACGAACTACCGGGTTAGCACGTCACTTGGCACACCACATCTCGCGTCGAACTGCCGAACGGAGAATTCTCAGTGTCGACTGGATACCCCTGTTCAGGGGTATCGAAACTGCGGCTTTGCATCGCATACTGTCTGAGTGCGACGTTATGCAGTTAGCGCCCGGCGCGACTCTGCTCAGCGCGGGCGAAGCAAATCACAGCGTATTCATTTTGCTTTCCGGAAAACTTGCCGCGCAACTCGATAGCAGTCATGCAGTTGAAGCCGCAGCAGTCATCGAGCCCGGCGAATGTATTGGCGAATTGTCGGCGATTGATGGCAAACGCACTTCAGCATGGGTTTTCGCCCTGTCAGACGCGCGCGTACTCAGGCTGGCGCGCGATGTGTTTTGGGATCAAGTAATGACTATTCCCGGTGTGGCCGGTCGTTTGATGGTCATTCTCGCCGAACGTATGCGGCGAAGCGGCGAACAAATGCTTAAGGCGCAACGCGAAACGCTCGAGCTAGCGCATCTGCGTAAAGAGTTTGAAGTCGCGCGTCAATTGCAGATGAGCATGTTGCCACTACAACGCCCCTTGTTTCCCGAAAATAGTGACATCAGTGTGTGCGGCTTCATGGAGCCAGCGGCGAAAGTGGGTGGCGACCTGTTCGATGCTTTTTTTGTCGACGAACAACGGCTGTTCATTTGTATTGGTGACGTTTCAGGCCATGGCGTGGTCGCGGCACTGTTTATGGCACGGACCATCGGTTTGTTGCGCGTAATTGCAATGAATGAGCCGCAGCCCGACGAAATACTCCGGATCCTGAATGAGCGGCTTTGCCAAGGTAACGAAACCAATATCTTTGTGACGCTGTTTTGTGCTTTCATCGATCTGCCGACACGTCGCATCATCTACTCGAATGCCGGGCATTGCGCCCCTCTATTACTGCATGGCGGAACAGTAAGCGCGTTGAACATTCCGAAGGGCGCACTAGTCGGCGCATTTCCCGGGATGAATTACTCCACCATGGAATACATCGCCGACCGTGGCGACCTCTTGTTCTGCTATACCGATGGCGTTACTGAAGCACAGAATCGGGAACACGAAGAATATGCAGAACACAGATGTATATCGGTGCTGACCGATGTTTCTGATGTCTCACTGCAATCCCTCCTCGATCACATTAGACAGGAACTTGCGCTATTCACTGAAACGTCGCTGCTGGAAGACGATTGCACAATGCTGGCAGTGCGTTTTTCCTAATTTATTCAGCTGGCGCATTGCGGCGTTACGACGAAAAGTCGGCGCTGGCGACACGGCGTTGTCGCCGGCCGAAGAGGCGTTTCAGTAGCTGCTGTGCATCATCGACGTACGTGAAAACAGCGGGCACCACAAGCAAACTCAGTAGCGTCGATGTAATCAGCCCGCCGATCACGGCAATCGCCATCGGCGAACGGAAACTTGGGTCCGCACCATAGCCAAGCGCCAGCGGCATCATTCCCGCACCCATGGCCAGCGTGGTCATCACAATGGGGCGGCTACGTTTGTGGCAGGCGTCGACCAGTGCCTCATAGCGCGCCATGCCATCACGACGGGCGATGATGGCGTAATCCACCAACAGGATGGAGTTTTTCGTCACCACACCCATCAACATGATCAGGCCAATCATTGTTGGCATGGATAAGGTACTGCGCGTCAGAATCAATGCAACAAAGGCGCCGCCGATCGATAGCGGCAACGCAGCCAGTATCGTCATTGGCTGCATGAAGTCCTTGAACAGCAGCACCAGAACACCATAGATGCAGAGAATTCCGATTGACATCGCCACGCCAAAACTGGCAAACAGATTCTGCATCTCCTGCGCATCGCCAAACTCCGCGAGTTTGACTGCCGGCGGCAGGTTGCGGAAAGACGGCAGCCGCATAGCTTCGGCATGAAGATCGCCGAGAGGGCGCGCGCCAAGCTCGACATCCAGTGTCACGTTGCGGCTGCGATCAAGGCGATTGATCTGTGCCGGACCGGATTCAACGGTCAGGGTTGCCACACTCGCCAACATTACAGGCCCGTGTTTGCCCGGCACAGTCAGACGTTCGAGCGCAGCAAGGTCGGTGCGCACCGCGTCTGGCAACTTGACCCGAATTGGAATCTGGCGCTCGCTCAGATTCAACTTCGAGAGCGCAACGTCGTAATCGCCGGCGGTCGCCACTCGCATGGTCTCACCGATACTTTCAGTGGTTACCCCAAGATCAGCCGCCCGCGCGCCATCCGGCGCCACGATGATCTCCGGCCTCACGAGGCTGGCACTCGAGGTCACCGCACCAACGCCGGCAAGGGTACGCAGATCGCGCTCGGCCGCTGCTGCTGCGGCAACAAGTGCCACCGGATCCTCGCTACTTAACACCAGTTGCATCTTCACGCCGGTGTCGGCCGGCCCAACCTGGAAACGCGCGCCGGGGATCTCTGCCAGCCGGTTTCGCAATTGATCCTCAATTTGCGCCAGCGATTCCTCACGCTGACTTCGATGCGCCAGTTCCAAGGTCAACAGCGCCCGGCGTACCTCGGCGGTGGCGCCCGGAGCAAATACGTCACCGCTGGAACCGCCACCCACTGAGCTGAATACCGACTTGACCTGTGGCAGGCTCTGCGCCGCACGACGCGCACTTTCCGCCGTGGCCAGCGTTTCCGCGAGTGTGCTGCCGGGGGCAAGTTCGAGATTGATCTGCGTTTGTGCGCGGTCGGTTGGCGGAACAAAGCCGGTGGGCAGCAAGCCTGCCAGACTAATGGAACCGGCAAAAAAAACGACTGCCGCCACGGCTGTTATCAATCGATTTTGCAGGCACCACTGCATCGTCCTCAAGTAAAGCACCATCACCGGACCATCCCTCTGTACGTTATCCTTGGGTGGCCTCAGCAGATACGCAGCCATCATTGGTGTCAATAACCTGGCCACCGCCAGAGACGCCAGTATCGCCAGCACCGCCGTCCAGCCGAACTGTTTGAAAAACTTGCCGGGTATGCCGCTCATAAATGCCGTCGGCAGAAACACGGCGACCAGCGAAAATGTCGTCGCGATCACCGCCATGCCGATTTCATCGGCGGCTTCCAGCGCGGCATCGAACGGCGATTTGCCCATCCGCAAATGGCGGGTAATGTTTTCTATCTCGACGATGGCATCATCGACGAGTATGCCGACGACCAGCGCCAGGGAAACGAGTGTCACCGTATTAAGTGTGAAGCCGAAGTAATGCATGCCGAGAAACGCCGGGATCACCGAAAGGGGCAAGGCTGCCGCCGACACCAGCGTCGCGCGCCAATCGCGTAGAAACCACCAGACCACCAGCACCGCAAGCAGGGCGCCTTCATACAGCATGAACATCGAGCTGTCGAAATTTTCCGCCACCGGCGTAGCATTGTCGATCACCGTTTTGACGAGAACGTGCGAGTGCTCCTCCATCAGCGCCGCCATCGATCGATGCACTCCCTCGGCCACATCGACATCGCCGGCACCGCGTGTGCGCAGAATCTCGATGCTGACCACCGGCTTACCATCTTCAAGCGCCACGCTGGAAAGCTCCGCGACCGTATCGGTCACAGTTGCGACTTGATCGAGGCGTATTCGTCGCCCGTCTGGCAGAGGGAGTTCCGTAGCGGCCAAATCGGCCACCGACTTTGCCGTGGCGATCGTGCGAATATTTTGCCGTGCGCCGCTGACGTCGCCGCGACCGGAGGGGGATTCCTGCTGCATTACGCGTAGACGGCGTGAAACGTCGATTGCGGCGAGGTTGAGCGCGGCCATCTTGATGGGATCCAGTTCAACCCTGATTTCGCGATTGACACCGCCCAATCGACGTGTTGCGCCGACGCCCGGTACAGCAAGCAATTTCCGGGTCACCTCGTTGTCGACAAACCAGGATAGATCTGCCTCGTCAAGGCGGTTCGACGCGATGGTCAATGTCAGCACAGCGCGTCCGGAAGTATTGCTCTTGGTTACAACGGGATCACGCATTTCACCGGGCAAATCTGCGCGCACACGGGCAATGGCATCGCGCACGTCGTCCACAGCTTCGGTGGAGTTTTTCTCGAGGACAAACCAGACACTGATCGAGACCTCACCATCACGCACGTCGGTAACGATATGTTTGACACCCTGCAACGACGCTACCGAATTTTCAATCTTGCGCGCCACCTCGGTTTCCAGTTGCGCCGGCGCTGCGCCACTCAAGGTAGCGCTGACCGACACGGTCGGCAAGTCGATGTCGGGAAAATCCTGCACTACCGTAGCCTTGAACGCCAGCAGGCCTGCGATCGAGAGCAAGGCGAAAAGCATGATCGCCGGAATCGGATTACGGATCGAGAACGAGGATAAATTCATTGTATCGATGTGCTTGATGTACTTTTGGCCGCTGACAAACCGAGTTCAGCTTCCGGGAGCGGGAACCGACCCGGGGACGGGCGACTGAACCACCTTGACGAGATCACCATCATTGAGAAATGAAGCTCCGCTAACCACCACGGACACATCCGCGGGCAAGCCGCTCAAGACCTCGACCTTGTTCTGGTCGCGGCGCCCGATCCGGACCTTGATTCGCTCAACACGATTGTCGGCCCCGAGACGGAAAAGGTAGGTAAACCCGTCACGCACCACCACGGCTTGCGGCGGAACCAACACCGCAGTGGATCCGCCAAGTTCAAACTCGCCCTTGGCAAACATGCCCGCCTTCAACTCCGGATGCGCCGGCAAATCAACGTAAACCAAGCCGCTGCGTGTTTGAATATCAACGGTCGGGGCGACCATCCGTACCCTGCCCTTCACCACCGCACCGTGAGACGTGACAACGCTGGCCACAGTACCCTTTTTCAACTGCGTCATCTCCGCCGTGGTGACTTCGGCACGCCATTCGAGGCGGTTCTGACGTATTAACCGGAACAATTCCTGCCCTGCGGGTACGACAGCCCCGACGGTCGCGCTGCGCGCCGAGATCACACCACGGTCGGGCGCCAGCACGCGGGTCTGCTCAAGTCGCAGCTGGTGAAGCACCAGCGCAGCGCGTTGCGCCTCCACTCGTGCCCTGGCCGTCTGCTCGGCAGTCAAGTACTGGTTGATCATCTGCGCAGTCAGGGCGCCCGACGTACGCAGGCTGCGCGCACGATCGCCGTTTGCTGTCGCATTGGCTGCCTCTGCCTCGGTCTCCGCGAGATTCGCCTTCGCCTGAGCGAGTTCCGCGTCAATCATTTCCGGCGCAAAGCTCGCCAGCACCTGATTTCGCCTGACCTCGTCGCCCACATTGACGTGAACTTCCGACAGGCGCAATCCGTTGGCCTGCGCACCGATGATGGTTTCCTGCCAGGCGACGATGCTGCCATTAGCCGCAAATTTCACGGGTAACTTGGCGGTCAGCGCCTTCTCGACGGTCACGGTCAGGGTTGGACGCGCGACAGCGACCTTCGGCGTCTTGTCCGCAGCCATCGCGTCATGGCCAAAACACGCTGCTGATATCATGCCCGCCGCCAGCAGATAGCGTGGGGACAAAAATCCTTGGGTAAGTAGCCGTTTCATGGTGATGGAGATCATTGGGAGCAGATTCGGAACAGATTCGGAAAAATTCGGAAGATTCGGCGAAGGTTCGTAAATACGCGGGCACTTGATTCGGCTGGACGCTCTTGCCGATCAATCGCATCAGCCCCGCAACATCGCATTGTCGCAGCAATGACAGCGCCTGCGAAATTTCACGGGAATCAGTGCGTCGGGCATAATTGGCGCATGACTTTAACCGACCTGCGCTACATCGTTGCCCTCGCTCGCGAACATCACTTTGGTCGCGCGGCTGAAAAATGCAATGTCTCGCAACCGACACTGTCTGTCGCCGTGAAAAAGCTGGAAGACGAACTTGGTGTCACCCTGTTTGAGCGCGGCATCGGCGAAGTCCGGACTACGTCTATTGGCGAACAGGTGGTCGCCCAGGCCACCCGCACCTTGGCGGAAGCATCGCGCGTCACGGAGTTGGCCATGGCAGGCAAGGATCCGTTGGCCGGCGCGCTTCGGCTCGGCGTGATTTACACCATTGCGCCGTACCTTCTTCCGGCTCTGGTACCGCGCGTCAAGGAAGCCGCACCCAAAATGCCACTGATCATCAGCGAGGGCTTCACCCACCTGCTGATCGATCGCCTCAAGGCGGCAGAACTGGATGTACTGATCGTCGCCTTGCCGGTCAACGAGCCCGGTCTGGTGGCTCAACCAGTCTACGACGAGGCGTTTCGCGCGCTGGTTCCTGCGGCTCATCCGTGGGCCAAACTCAAGACGGTGGCGCCGGCACAATTGCTTGATGAACCCCTGTTGATGCTGGGAGCAGGCAACTGTTTCCGCGACCAGGTGCTTGATTTGTGCGCCCACACGGGTAGCGGCGAGAGCCGCGGATTACAACTTCTCGAAGGCAGTTCGCTGGAAACCATCCGCCACATGGTGGCATCTGGCGTCGGCGTCACCGTCATGCCCGCGTCGAGCGTTGACACCATTGCCGGGAGTGACCGTCTGCTCAAAGTTCGACCCTTCGCGGAGCCGACGCCGACCCGCCGCGTAGGCCTGGTTTGGCGTTCCAGCTTTCCGCGCCACAAGGCCATCGATGTAATGCGCGAAGCCCTTCTCGGATGCGCCTTGCCGGGTACCCGGCGTATCAAATAGTAGAGACTAGCGATAGTCGAGCCCTATCGGGTCGGTCGGAAAATACAATTAGAAGTTGGCGCGACAGTCCGGTAAAGTCGTCTCAAGTCTAGGTTAATGCTGACGCGTAAATCCTGACTCGGGTGATGTGCGACGGCACGCCACTCCCCTACCAAACTGCGCAAGGAGAAACACCATGCAACTCAAAGGCACCCAAACCGAAGGCAATTTGAAAGCCGCCTTCGCCGGAGAATCACAGGCCAATCGTCGTTATCTTTATTTCGCAAACAAAGCCGACATCGAGGGCTTCAACGATGTTTCCGCTGTGTTTCGTTCAACTGCTGAAGGCGAGACCGGTCATGCCCACGGCCACCTCGAATACCTTGAGACCTGCGGCGATCCGGCTACCGGATTACCCTTTGGCGAAACATCCGCCAATCTCAAGACTGCCATTGCCGGCGAAACGCACGAGTACACCGACATGTACCCGGGCATGGCCAAGACTGCGCGCGATGAAGGCTTCGACGAAATTGCCGACTGGTTCGAGACACTGGCCAAGGCAGAACGCTCGCACGCCAACAAGTTCCAGCGCACGTTGGATAGCTTGAACGCCTAAGGCAAGTGCTTTCACCACGAAGGCGCGAAG
>CAZAGR010000070.1:0-10085 GCA_964484585.1 uncultured Propionivibrio sp.
GGCCAGCAGGGTGGTGCTGTTGCGGAGGTTAATGCGGGTCCCGGCCTGCTGATGCACCTGAAGCCGGCGAGTGGGGAGCCGCGGCCGGTTGGTGCTGCTATCGTCAGTCATCTGTTTCCCGACGGCGAGAGCGGCAGAATTCCTTTAGTGGGCATTAGCGGGCGCGTCGGCACCACGCAGATTGCCCGCCTGGTGCATTGGATGCTCGATTTTGCGGGGCGGCATGTGGGACTGGCGTGCGCCGAAGGTTTGTTCCTTGGTCGGCGCCGGGTGGATGGTGGTTCGGCGGTGGATTTTGATGCCGGCCAGCGCTTGCTGATCAATCGATCGATTGATACTGCCGTGTTTGCAACAAGCGCTGAAAGCATCCTCCGCGAAGGCTTGCCTTACGACAAGTGCCGGATTGGAGTTGTCACCGACGTGAGTGGTGGTGATGCCCTCGGCGAGTTCTATCTCGCTGATGACGATGACGTCTATAAGGTGCTGAGGACGCAGATTGACGTTGTCTTACCTGATGGTGTGGCCGTGCTCAATGCCTCCGATCTGCGCGTGGTTGAAATGGCAGCTCTATGCGACGGTGAGGTTATTTTCTACGGCAGCCCTGCCGATGCAGCGCTCGAGGCGCATCGCGCCCAGGGCGGGCGGGTGGTATTTATGCGTGATCATCAAGTGGTGCTTGCGTCCGGAACTACGGACGAAAAGCTGTTTGCAATTGGCGAGGAATTGATTTCCGGCGGCTGGAGTGTGAACAGTATTCTTGCTGCCGGTGCTGTGGCCTGGGCACTGGACATTTCACCCGCTTTGATGGCGGCCGGCGCTGCAACCCTGGCGACCGAGATGTCTGCTGGCAGAGCTCATCCCGCAGCGGTTTTTGCGACTTCAAAATCATAGGAAAAACGTTTCATGGATGTTTCTCGAATTCGCGCGCTCCGCGGCCCCAATTTGTGGAGTCGGCATACTTCAATTGAAGCCATAGTTGCCTGCTCTGCCGACGAGTGTGCAATTGACAGCATGCCAGGCTTTGAGGCCCGTGTCAGAGCCAGGTTTCCAGAACTGGGACAGTTGCAGCCCAAGGGACATCTGGATCCCATGTCGCTCGCGCATGTATTGGAGGCAGCCACTCTGGGACTTCAGGTGGAGGCGGGTTGTCCTGTCACCTTCAGTCGTACCCAGCCGACAGTCGAAGCCGGCACGCTTCCAGTTGTGGTCGTGTACACGGAATAGGCTGCGGGTCGTCTTGCGTTCGAGATGGCGCAGGATCTGATTCAATCGGCGCGCGACGATACGCCATTTGATCTGGCGGCGACCCTGGCGCATCTGCGCGCGACTGATGAAGATGTGCGCCTTGGTCCATCCACCGGTGCCATTGTTCAAGCCGCAGTGCAGCGAGGAATACCTTATCGCCGCTTGACCTCGGGCAGCCTGGTTCAGTTTGGCTGGGGCTCCAAACAGCGGCGAATTCAGGCGGCGGAAATTGATTCAACCAGCGCTATCGCCGAATCGATAGCTCAGGACAAGGAGTTAACCAAAAAATTGCTGAAGGCTGCCGGCGCTTCAGTCCCGATAGGCAGGCCGGTCACCGATGTAGATGACGCCTGGTCAGCAGCGCTTGAGATTGGTTTGCCTGTGGTGGTGAAGCCGCAGGATGGCAACCAGGGTAAAGGCGTCACGGTCAATATTGTCAGTCGTGATCACCTCACCATAGCCTACAACGCGGCCAAAGAATTTCGCGACAAGATCATGGTCGAGAAGTACATGCCCGGACATGATTTTCGCATGTTGGTGGTGGGCGATAAATTGATCGCTGCTGCCCGTCGCGATTCTCCGTTCGTGATCGGGGACGGGGTGCATACCCTGATCGAGTTGATCGCACAGGTCAACGCAGACCCGCGCCGCGGTGATGGTCATGCAACACCGCTGACCCGCATGCGTATTGACGAAATTGTTGTTGCGCGTTTTGCCATTCAGGGGTTCACTCCGGAATCTGTTCCACCCAAAGGGCAGCGAGTCGTTTTGCGCAACAACGCGAATCTGTCGACCGGCGGCACGGCAACCGACGTTACCGATGATGTTCATCCCGAAGTGGCAGCGAGCGCCATAGCCGCGGCGCAGATGATCGGGTTGGATATCTGTGGCGTTGATATCGTCTGCGATACGGTGTTGAAGCCGCTTGAAGATCAACATGGCGGAATCGTCGAGGTCAATGCGGCACCGGGGCTGCGCATGCATACCGCGCCGTCTTACGGAAAGGGCCGGCCGGTTGGTGAGGCGATCGTTTCCAAGCTCTTTCCTAACGGTGATGATGGACGGATTCCCGTGGTGGCAGTGACTGGAACCAACGGCAAGACAACGACAGTTCGACTGATTGCCCATTTGATTTCGGCCAGCGGTTTGCGAGTCGGAATGACCAATACCGACGGTGTTTATGTGCATGGAAAACGTATTGATACGGGCGATTGTTCCGGGCCGAAAAGCGCCCGCAACGTGCTTATGCATCCCGACGTCGACGCGGCGGTTTTTGAAACGGCGCGTGGCGGCATGCTCCGCGAAGGTCTGGCGTTTGATCGCTGCAAGGTGGCGGTAGTGACGAACATCGGGCTGGGCGATCATCTGGGGTTGAATTTCATTACCAGTGTGGCCGATCTTGCCGTGCTTAAACGCGTCATTGTGCAAAATGTGGCGCCCAGCAAGGCTGGCGGCGTTGCCGTACTTAACGCGGCAGATCCCTTGGTCACGCGCATGGCGGCGGATTGCCCCGGAGCAATCACCTACTTTGCGGTCGATGCTCATTTGCCAGTGATGACGGCACATCACTCCCGCGGTCATCGGGTGATTCACGTGCAGGATGACGCTATCGTCGCGGTACAAGGTAACGAGACGTACTCGATACCGTTTGCGGGTATTCCAATCACTCGCAGCGGCACCATCGGTTTTCAGGTCGAAAATGCCATGGCAGCCATTGGTGCGGCCTGGGCGCTGGGTCTTGATTGGGTGTCGATTCGAGCTGGACTGGCTAGCTTCAAGAACGATGCCGACAGCGCGCCCGGTCGATTCAACGTGTTCGATTATCGCGGAGCGACGCTGATTGCCGACTATGGGCACAATCCCGATGCCATTGCGGCATTGACCAGCGCGGTCGAGGCGATGCCCTCCAGGCAGCGTTCCGTCGTTATCAGTGCAGCCGGTGATCGTCGTGACGAAGACATCCGTCAACAGACCGAAATACTGGGTGGTGCTTTTGATACGGTCTTTCTGTATCAGGATGCTTGTCAGCGCGGGCGCGCCGACGGCGAAGTGTTGGGCTTGTTGCGCCAAGGATTGGTGGGAGCGCGCCGGACGTCTCATGTTGAAGAAATTCACGGGGAGTTCATCGCGATTGATACGGCATTGGCGAAACTGCAGCCGGGTGATCTATGTTTGATTCTGGTTGATCAGGTTGAAGAGGCGTTGGCATATATTGCAGAAAAAGTCGCAGCAGCGTGACGGTGATTGGTTGTGCCTTTCAAATGAGGCTTCAGCATAAATCACGTCCATAAGGGGATGACGGCATGAACGAAGTTGAAGAGCTCCTGGAATTTCGCACAAGTACCCGGAAATGGCTGGAAGACAACTGTCCGGTGGAGATGCGCACACCCATCAAGAGCGAAGATGATTTTTGTTGGGGTGGCCGTCATTGCAAGTTCAGCTCGGACGCGCAACGTCAATGGCTGGAGCGCATGGGCGCGCGTGGCTGGACAGTGCCCGCCTGGCCACGCGAGTACGGCGGCGGCGGACTTTCCAATCAGGAGACAAAAATTCTGGCTCAGGAAATGGCTGCATTGGGTTGCCGGGCACCGCTGCTGAGTTTTGGAATCTGGATGCTTGGCCCGGCCCTGCTGAAATTCGGCACCCACGAACAAAAACTTGATCACCTGCCAAAAATTGCGCGCGGCGAGATTCGGTGGTGCCAGGGTTATTCGGAGCCGAATGCCGGATCTGACTTGGCCTCCCTCGCGACCAGAGCTGAAGACCATGTCGATCACTTTGTTGTCAATGGACAGAAAATCTGGACCTCGTATGCCGATGAGGCTGACTGGATCTTCTGTCTCGTTCGTACGGACAACGTCAAGAAACATACGGGTATCAGTTTCGTCCTGTTTGACATGAGCACTCCGGGTGTCAGTACGAAACCGATTCAACTGATCTCGGGAAAGTCTCCCTTTTGTGAGACCTTCTTTGACAATGTCCGGGTAGAAAAATACAACCTTGTGGGCATGCTCAACGGGGGGTGGGACGTGGCGAAGTATTTGCTTACCCATGAGCGGGGCATGATTGGCGCGAGCAGTGAAAGTACATCGACACCCTCGCTGGCCAAGGTAGCCCGGGCTGCAATTGGCCTTGACTCGCAAGGGCGTTTGGGCGACCCGCAACTGCGCGCGCAGATTGCGGAGTTCGAGGTTGACGAAGCGGCGTTTCGGCTCACGCTGACACGGGTTGGCGACCTTGCCAAAGCGCGACAGGCCCATCCGGCGATGTCGTCCATGCTCAAGTATTACGGTGCGGAGCTGAACAAACGACGTTGGGAACTGATGATGTCCAGTGGTGGCAGTGATGCGCTGGAATGGGAGAGCGAGCGCTCGAACCAGGGTGCCACCGCCCGAAGCTGGCTGCGTACGAAAGGAAATTCAATTGAAGGTGGAACCAGCGAAGTGCAGTTGAATGTGATCGCAAAGCGCATTCTCGAATTGCCTGGCGCCTGAGCGCCCGGTTCTCCCTATATAAATCACTAACGAAGCGAGCCTTATCCATGCCCCTTATTCTGACTGAAGAGCAGGTCATGTTGCGCGATAGCGCGCATGATTTCCTTGCTGAAAATGCGCCGGTCAAACAACTGCGCCAGCTTCGCGATTCGCGGGATTCAAACGGGTACTCGGGCACGCTTTGGAAGCGATTTGCAGGCATGGGATTTGCCGGTGTGATGGTGCCGGAGCCCTTTGGTGGGGCTGGCTTGGGTCATGTCGAGGCCGGCGTGATCATGGAGCAAATCGGACATCAATTGACTTCATCTCCCTTTCTATCTTCCAGCATTGTTTCCGTTTGCGCTTTGCGCCACTCCGGAAGTGAAGCCCAACAGCAGTCGTGGCTGCCGCGTCTGGCCGGCGGTGAAGCCATCGCCACACTGGCTGTTGACGAAATGAGCAAACACCAACCCGCGCATATTGCCCTGCGTGCTACTGCCAATGATCAGGGATTCGTGCTGGAAGGCAGCAAATTGTTTGTGATCGATGGCCACGTAGCTAATCTGTTGATCGTTGCTGCACGCACCGCAGGTCATGCGGATGATAACGAGGGCATTACCCTGTTCCTTGTTGATCCTGCCTTGGCGGGTGTCAATATTGAGCGTACCCCAATGCTTGACTCGCATAATGCAGCGCGGGTCAATTTTGAAAAGGTGCGACTTGAGGCGGATTGCGTATTAGGCAAAGTGGGTGAGGGTGCGGCATGCTTGGCCGCCGTCCTTGACGCCGGTCGCGCTGCTGCTGCAGCTGAACTGCTGGGTTTGGCCGATGAGGTCTTTGGCCGGACAGTCGCCTATTTGAAAGAGCGGAAGCAGTTTGGTCGTGCGATTGGTGAGTTCCAAGGGCTGCAGCACCGCGCCGCCGAGCTTTACTGCGAACTGGAATTAACCCGAGCGACCGTCATCGCTGCGTTACAGGAATTGGATGCCGACATGCAGAAGGCCGGCGAGGCAGTCTCAATCGCCAAAGCGCGCGCTGGCCGAACAGCGACACTTGCGGTTCAGGAGGCGGTGCAAATGCATGGTGGAATGGGCATGACCGACGAATTCGAAATTGGCTTCTTCATGAAACGCGCCCGCGTTCTTCAGGAACTCTTCGGTGATGCCAATTATCACCTTGATCAACTGGCGCGACGACGCGGCTATTGAGATGGGAGATGGATTGTCGCACCGCTTCATGATTGCCGGAATGTAGCCAGGCAACCACGAAGTGATTCCAATCGGTGGGCAGCTCCCAGTTGTGTTTGAAATTTTCTCCGGCCGCATCAATGTTTCGTGAGCATGAAGTCACAGCAGGTGGCTAATGAAGGTCTTTGCCGGTGTTTCGGGGGCGATGATTATTGGTGGGGCAGCGATGTGCGTAATGATCGCTGCGACGACACCCACACCGGTGAGGTGTAGGCCCGTTCCTGAATTGCCGTCGGCACACCATCGGGCAGGTCGACGCCGTATGTTTTGGCGTCATAGACCGTCCAGCGCGGGGTCGGGATCTCCAGCACGCGCACATAGTAGAAAGCCGGCTCGCCGGCCCTGAAATCCGGATCTTTCCAGAAGGTCTGCAGCATCGGCGCGCCGATGCTGTTTTGATAGGAAGCATTTTTGACGTCGACGGTATTGCCGACCGGCGTCAGCTTGCCATCTTTGCCGCGTCTGCGGTTCTTGGCGTCGGACCAGGCAATGTCATAGACCTTTTCGTGCACGTCGCCCTTGGCATCAAGCCAGCCCTTGACCATCTGGATGCGATCAAGATTCGCACCGTCGGCCGCCCGCGCCGCCTTGACGATAAATGCCGGCGCCGCGAGTTTTGCCGTCTCGCCAGCGCCGACTTTTAGATCGGCCCCCATCGGCACGCCCTTGACATAGCCGTTGGCCACCCAGTCGACGCGTGTCAAATCAGAGGGTTTGAAGTCCCCCGCGAACAGCCGAACTTCCATGTGCGTGCCGGTGGTGCCGTACACCTCCTTGCGCGCCATTGCATCCCAGATCGCTTCACGCGTGTTTTCGGTGGCCCAGACTGCGGCAAGGCCGGAGGCCGAGGCCTGGTAGTGACGCATACTGATATCGGGCGCGCCGGGCGGCGTCATCAGCGCGGTCATGCGCTCGTTGAAACGACGTGGCTGATTCGAGGGCTCGGTGAGGCTTACCTTGCCCATGAAATTGTTTTCCTCGGCGGAGGCGAGACTGGTGTGCGAATCCGTGCTGCCGATGACGCCGAATTTGAACGGGTTCGCCCCTAACTGCTTCTCAAGGCTGAGGCCGCGCTTGAGCCCTGTGCGCGCATACTCGAGCGGCAGCATGCTTGGTGTCTTGGCCCCGATACCGAAACTGCCCTTGTCCCAGCGCTCGAAATTGGCGAACTCGTCGTTGGGCGAGAGCGCCGGATGGGTTTCACCGTCACCCTTGATCTGAGTGATTTCATAGAGCGGTTCCCAGCGCTGGCGGCGCTCGGCGTAGTCGCGCGTCAGTGCGCCCTTGTTGAAGGTGAGGCTATCGAACATCAATCCGTTGGACAAATTGCCGTTGTGGGGAATCGCCAGCACCTTGCCGCCGGTTTTCTGCTCGTAGTCGGCGAGGTATTTCCACAGGTCTTCGGGGTCCTGCGACTCGTAGAGCGAGAACGGCAACACCTTATCGGTCTTTTCTTTGCCGTCGCGGAACACCACCACTCGGTGCAAGTTGTTCCCGGCCGGGGCCGAACTCCATTCGAAGCCATGCAAAGCGGTGAATCGCCCCGGCTGGTTGTATTTCTCGGCGGCGCTGGTGATGCGCTGCCAAATGTTTTGGGCCAGCGCCTCGTTGCCCTTCAGCGGGTCTTTGGCGGCGATCATGCCCATGCCCCAGATCTTGTAGGCGCCAAAGAAATTCCCGGACTTGACCAGATCATGAATCTTCCTGCCGAACTCGCTTTTGAGCAGGTCGGCATTGCTCTCGGCGATCATCGGCGCCAGGCCAAGATTTTCCGCATGGTCGGCAATGACCAAGAAATCGAGCGGCTTGGAAAGTCGCGTTCTGACCCCGGTCGAGGAAATCATTTCTTCGCCCATGGCATAGCGATAGGCTTCCTCCGGGCCAAGGCGATTCCCGATCATGCCGGCATCGGTCGAGTAGGCGGTGTGCAGATGGGTATCGCCAAATAACGGGCGCACCGGCAGCTTGTCAGCGGCGTGGGCGGATGAGGCCAGCGCAAGTGCAATGTATAGAACAAGAGGCGAGCGGATCAGCATGGTCAAGGTCTCCGTGAAGTCGGCGTTGGTGCTACGGCGAAAGTGAGCGGTGCGAGGTTCATTGTGCCGGCAGGTAGCCGATCTTGCGTGCATCAACTATTGTTAGTCGGCGCAGCGCCCAGGGCGACAGGCGCGCCATCCAGCCGCCCAGACGGGCGAGCGGACCGGTGAAGATGTGCGGCTTGCCCTTAAGTACGCCACGCACGATGTCTTCGGCGACGACGCTGGGGTCGCAGCCCTTGCTGACGTAATACTGCTGCAGCGTGGCTAACTGCACCGGCGTGATATTGCTACCCACCGACTGGGCACCGCTGACAATGGCCGTATTGATCAACCCCGGGTAAACACCGTGAACCACAATGTTGCTGCCTTCGAGTTCCATGGCCAATACCTCTCCGAGCATCTTCACGGCACCCTTGGAGGCGGCGTAGGCGCTCATGTTCGGTGCCGGCGCGACCGCGGCCGTTGAGGCAATATTGACAACGTGGCGGGCGTCGCCGGCGGCGCGCATCGCCGGCAAAAAGGCACGGATGCCATGCACCACACCCATCACGTTAACCTGCAGGATGCGCGACCAATGCTCCAGACCGTGCTCCATGAAACCGCCGAGGAAAGCGATTCCGGCGTTGTTGACCAGCACATGCAGGGCGCCATGATCGGCTTCGACCTGGCGCGCCAGCGCGCTCACCGCCTCGGCGTCGGCGACATTGCACACGTTGGCGTGGCATGGCACGCCCAGCGACTCGATCCTTTCTTGCGCGCCGGCCAGCAGTTCGGCATTGATGTCGGTGATAAACAGTCGTGCGCCGCGCCTGGCGAAGGCCTCGGCGGTCGCCAGGCCAATGCCACCGCCGGCACCGGTGATGAGAACATTCTTGTCTTTCAAATCGGTAATGGACATGGCGAACTCCTTTCTGAATCAAGTGTGCGAAATTGTTACTTTACGGGAGGCAGGTTTTCCTTGAGGAAGCCGCCGATTTGGTCAAGTGCTTGATTGGCCTCGTCAAGGTATTGGTCGAATATCTGCCACACGTGAGGCATGTGTTGCCAGGTCTGCAGGCGTGCCCGCGTACCGGCGGCCACCGCCTTGGCCACATAGCGATGTCCGTCGTCGTATAGCATTTCGCAGGCGCTGGCCTGCACCAGGATGGGCGGCAGCTTGTGCAATTCGCCATGGAGCGGCGAAATCGCCGGATCGCTGGGACGACGCTGGCTCATGATCCAGCCGACGAAAGGTCGCAGAATCGCCGGCAGGCGGGCGATCTTGCCGAACATCGGGCCGAGCATGGGGTCGGTGGCAATGTGGGCCTTCATGCTGGGGCTGGCAAAACTGGCATCGGTGAACGGGGATAACGCCACCACCGCATCGGCCTGGCGCATGCCGGCGTCGCGTGCCCAGGCAATGACCGAGAGCGTCAGATTGCCACCCGCAGAATCGCCCGCCACCACCAGGGCCGCGCACGGGCCGGGGCCCTCGGGGCCGTGGTCGAGCAGCCAGCGATAGGCCGCACGACAGTCGGTGATGCCCGCCGCACGTTTGTGTTCCGGCATCAGACGGTAATCCACTGCGAACACCGCGCCGCCGGTCAGTCGCGCGAAATGCTCGGTCAGCGGGCGATGGCTGCGCGGGCTGCCCATGGTAAAGGCACCGCCGTGAATGTACAGCGTGCGCCGCGCCGGATCGCTGCCGGGCAGCATGACCCATTCGCCACGTACCTCTCCGGCCTCGACCGGGATGAATTCCGCCGACAGTTCGCGCTCGCTGCCCAGCTTGTCCATAAAAGTGCGCAACGCCGACAATTGTTCGCGCATGGGCAGCTTCAGCAAGGGCGCAGTCTGCTCCAGCATAGTGTTGACACCGGCATGGCTGGGGTGTGAGGGGTGGGCGCCGGGAAAGCGTTCGACGTGGTGCTCGGCAAGTGCGTCAAAGGTGTGGTGGTGCCGGCCACGCAGCCAGAGCGAGGTTGCGACGAAAACGGCGGTGACGATTGCGAGCGTAAGCCAGACGATGTCCATCAGCTTTTCCCGTTCAGCGACCTGTAAACACTGCCTTGCGGCGCTCGATGAAGGAGCGCACACCCTCG
>CAZAGR010000071.1:0-9968 GCA_964484585.1 uncultured Propionivibrio sp.
TGCTCCGCGTGCAACACCATCATGCCCATATCGCTGCCACCTGCGCCGAACACGGGATACAAGCGCCGGTGCTGGGATTAGCCCTCGATGGCGTCGGTTTGGGCACGGATGGTGCCGCGTGGGGTGGCGAACTGCTGCGGGTTACCGGTGCTGATTTTGTGCGACTGGGACACGTGCGCTCTTTGCCGCTTCCCGGCGGCGACCGCGCCGCACGCGAACCATGGCGAATGGCTGCAGCAGCGCTGCACGCCCTCGGTTGCGGTAATCAAATTGCGGCACGTTTTGCCGATTCAGCCGCACCAACCGTGACCACAATGCTCGAGCGTGGCATTCATTGCCCGGCGACCTCCAGCCTTGGCCGCGTATTCGATGCCGCGGCGGGGCTGCTCAATATCAGCACGCACAGCCGCTACGAAGCCCACGCGGCGATTTTGCTGGAGCAAGCAGCAACTCGACATATCGAAGTTCACGGCTGGCCAAATGTCAGCGCCGAGAGCTGGAACATTGGCGCGGCTGGCACGCTTGATTTGCTGCCGCTGCTGGCGTCGCTCGTCAACGCAATCGAGGTTGACGCTGCTGCCGCCCGCTTCCATGCAACGTTGGTTGCGGCCCTGGGCGAATGGGTTGCGCAAGCGGCCGTCCACAACAATTTGGAAACTGTCGCCTTCGGCGGTGGCTGCTTTCTGAATCGCCTTTTGTGCGCCGGTCTGAGGCAAAATCTTATGCAACGCGGCATCCGGGTTCTCGTGCCCCGGCAGGCACCACCCGGCGATGCAGGCATCGCCCTCGGGCAAGCCTGGATCGCCATCAACGCAATGGAGCAGTGACATGTGTCTGGCACTTCCGGTGAAAGTGGTCGAACTCGGCGCGGACGACAAGGCGATGGTCGACCTCGGCGGCGTCAAGAAAGAAATCTCGATTGCGCTGCTCGACGACGTCAAAGTCGGCGACTATGTGATCCTGCACGTTGGTTATGCGCTATCGAAACTCGACCCGGAAGAGGCTGCGAAAACCTTATCGTTGTTCGCCGAACTTCATGCCACTGAAACCGCCGTGCAATGAAGTACATCGACGAATTCCGTGACGGCACTGTGGCCAGAACCTTGGCAAGCAAAATTGCCGCCACCGTCGAACCGTCACGACGGTACAGTTTCATGGAATTTTGCGGCGGGCATACTCACGCTATTTCCCGCTATGGCCTGACTGACTTGCTACCCGATACCGTGCGCATGGTCCACGGCCCCGGTTGCCCGGTCTGCGTATTGCCGATCGGCCGCGTCGACATGGCCATCCATCTGGCGCTCAGCCATGGCGTGATTCTTTGCACTTACGGCGACACCTTGCGTATTCCCGCATCCAATCAGTTGTCGCTGATGAAAGCCAAAGCACGCGGCGGCGACATCCGCATGGTGTACTCCACCGCAGATGCTTTGCAAATTGCGCGTGACAACCCGGGTCGCGAGGTCGTTTTTTTTGCCATTGGTTTCGAGACCACGACGCCACCCACGGCGCTGGCGATCCAGCAAGCGCACGCGGAGCCATTGGCAAATTTCAGCGTGCTGTGCTGTCATGTGCTGACGCCTTCTGCAATTAGTCACATCCTGGAATCGCCGGAAGTTCGGCAGTATGGCACCGTCCCGATCGACGGCTTCATCGGTCCGGCACACGTCTCGACGGTGATTGGCAGTCGCCCCTACGAATTCTTCGCCGAGGAATACCGCAAGCCGGTGGTCATCGCCGGCTTCGAACCGCTCGACGTGATGCAAGCTATCCTCATGCTGGTGCGCCAAGTCAACGAGGGTCGCGCCGAAGTTGAAAATGAATTTGCCCGTGCCGTCAGTCGCGATGGCAACCTGAAAGCACAGGACCGGGTCGCCGACGTGTTTGAGCTGCGCCGCAAGTTCGAATGGCGCGGATTGTCGATAGTGCCTTACTCCGCGCTACGTATCCGCGGGAAGTATGCTGCACTGGATACGGAACGCCGCTTCAAGCTCGACTACCAATCGGTGCCAGACAGCAAGGCCTGCGAATGCGGCGCCATTTTGCGCGGCGTCAAGCGTCCGCAGGACTGCAAGATCTTCGGCACGGTGTGTACCCCGGAGAATCCGGTTGGTTCGTGCATGGTCAGTTCTGAGGGTGCCTGTGCCGCGCACTACAGCTACGGACGCTACAAGGATATGCAGGTATGAGCGAAGTCAAGCGCGGCTACGTACGGGCGCTGGATGTGAAACACGGCTGTGTCGATTTGAGCCACGGTTCCGGGGGACGGGCCATGGCACAGTTAATTTCTGAATTGTTCGTCAAGTATCTGGGCAACGACTATCTTGGCCAGGGCAACGACGGTGCCGTGCTGCCAGCGCCGACTTTTGGCGAGCGACTGGTGATGAGTACCGACTGCCACGTGGTCACGCCCTTGTTCTTTGCCGGTGGCGATATTGGCTGCCTTTCAGTGCATGGCACAGTGAATGACGTGGCGGTCATGGGCGCGACGCCGTTATACCTGGCTGCCGGATTCATTCTGGAAGAAGGCTTCCCGTTGGCTGACCTGGCGCGCATCGTCGAATCCATGGCCAATGCCGCACGCGAAGCCGGCGTGCCGGTGGTGACCGGCGATACCAAGGTGGTTGAGCGCGGCAAAGGCGACGGGGTTTTCATTACCACCACCGGTGTCGGCGCGTTACCGGAAGGGCGCGATATCGGTGGCTCCCGAGCGCGACCCGGCGACGCCGTGCTGGTATCCGGAACGCTGGGCGATCACGGCGTGGCGATCATGAGCCAGCGCGAAAATCTGACCTTTGAAGCTCCGATCGAATCTGATACGGCCGCACTCAATGGAATGATTGCCAACATCCTTGCCACCGGTGCTGACATCCGTGTGATGCGCGATCCGACCCGCGGTGGACTGGCCACCACCTTGAATGAGATCGCCGGTCAATCAGGGGTTGGCATGCTCTTGCGCGAAAAAGATATTCCAATCAAGCCGGTGGTTCATGCCGCCTGCGAGTTCCTCGGCCTTGATCCACTCTATGTGGCCAATGAAGGCAAGTTGATTTGCATTTGCGCAGCCGCTGACACCGAACGTGTGTTGGCGGCCATGCGGGCCCATCCGCTCGGCGCCAACGCTGCACACATTGGCGAAGTCATTGCCGATACGCATCATTTCGTACAGTTGATCACTTCGTTTGGAGGCAAGCGCGTGGTCGATTGGCTGGCGGGCGATCAACTACCGCGTATCTGTTGAGACCGTGCGCATTCTGCTGCTCACCCACGCGTTCAACAGCCTTAGCCAGCGGCTATGGGCCGAGCTGACCGAGCGCGGGCATGAGCTGTCGATTGAATTCGACATCGCTGATTCCGTTGCTGAGGAAGCCGTGGCGCTGTTCCAACCGGAACTGATCATCGCACCCTATTTGCGCCGAGCCATCCCTGAATCTATCTGGGCAACGCATGTCTGCCTCATTCTGCATCCTGGACCACCCGGCGACGGCGGACCCTCGGCTCTCGATTGGGCCATCAGCAATGGTGTGTCCGAATGGGGTGTCACGATTGTGCAGGCGGAAGCGCAAATGGACGCAGGGCCGGTGTGGGCGCATGCCAGCTTTCCCATGCGCGCCGCCAGCAAAGCCAGCCTGTATCGTCATGAAGTCACCGACGCAGGCGTTCACGCCTTGCTCGAAGCCGTCGAGAAATTCGCTGCTGGTCGGTTCATACCAGAACGTCCGGCCGCGCCCGTTTGGCAGCCCATGATGAAGCAAGTCGAGCGTGCCATTGACTGGAGCCAGGACGACACGGCTACAGTTCTACGAAAGATTCGCGCGGCGGATGGCTTTCCTGGTGTCGCCGACCAACTGTTTGGACAAACCTGCCATCTGTTCGACGCATGTGCGGAAGCTGCGCTCAAAGGCGCACCCGGCGACGTAATTGCTCGTCGCGAAACTGCCCTGCTGCGCGCCACGATCGACGGCGCGGTCTGGATCGGTCACATCAAGCGTGCCGGCGGCATCAAGCTTCCGGCAACACTGGCGTTTACCACCGAGTCCAGCGCCGTGCCGCCAGCACCGACTTTTGATGGCTGGTGGCGAAATCAAACCGCCACGTGGCAGGATATTGCCTACGAAGAATGTGGTGGTGTCGGCTTCCTGCATTTCGGCTTTTACAACGGTGCCATGTCAACTGCGCAGTGTCGGCGTTTGCAGCAGGCGCTGGCATGGGCCAAGCAGCGGTCGGTGCGCGTGCTGGTGTTGACGGGTGGCGACGATTTCTGGAGCAATGGCATTCACCTCAACGTCATCGAAAACGCCGAATCGCCGGCAGATGAATCGTGGGCTAATATCAACGCCATGAATGATCTGACGTTGGAACTGATCGACACCCCGGAGCAAATCACGATTGCCGCCGTGGCCGGCAACACCGGCGCCGGCGGATGCTTTCTAGCTCGGGCGGCCGATAATCTATGGTTGCGTGACGGAGTGATGCTCAATCCGCACTACAAGAACATGGGCAATCTTTACGGCTCCGAATACTGGACATATCTGTTGCCGCGTCGCGTCGGCGAGAACGGTGCGCGCAAGATCATGCAGCAGCGCCTGCCATTGAAGGCCTCGCGCGCTGTTACCGATCAATTTGCCGACGCCCTGTTGGCCGCCGAGCGCCAGGCGTTCCACGCCGATGTTTCTCGTCGTGCAACCGAAATCGCCGACGCCACGGACTTCACGCAACGTCTTGCCCGAAAGTGCGCACGCCGCGCACGCGACGAGGTGCTCAAGCCGCTGGCCACCTACCGCGCCGAAGAGCTTGCGCACATGCGCCGCAATTTCTACGGCTTTGATCCAAGTTTCCACGTCGCCCGCTTTCACTTTGTTACCAAAGCGCCGGCATCCTGGACGCCACGTCACCTGGCCCGCCATCGTGATCTGGGATGGCTAACGCCATGATGATTGCGCGTATCCCCGCCGTGCTGGTGGTGGACGACGAACCGCGTTCGCTGGAAACCCTGCGCCGTACTCTGGAGGAAGAATTCCAAGTATTTACCGCCGCATCCGCCGAGGAAGCGGAAGCAGTGATGGCACGCGAGTTTGTGCACATCGTGGTTTCCGATCAGCGCATGCCCGGCACCTCGGGGGTCGAATTGCTACGACGTCTGCGTTCGCAATGGCCAGACACGGTGCGTATCATTCTTTCGGGGTTTACCGAAGCCGAGGACATCATCGCCGGCGTCAACGAGGCCGGTATCTGGCAATACCTGATGAAGCCGTGGCATCCCGATCAGTTGTTGCTGACACTGAAAAAGGCAGCAGAGTTGTGGCGGCTGCAACAGGAAAACCAGCGCCTGTCACTCGAACTGCGTGACTCGCCGGATCACCTGTCGCTGCGCGTCGCCAGCCGCCGTGTAAAGGCCAAGGCACTGTCCGGTTTCGATCGCCTGACCCGCGCAACCGACAGCCCGGTCAATGAAGTCTGCGAACTAGCCAAGCGTATCGCCGCGCACGATCTGTCGGTCCTCGTCACCGGCGAATCCGGCACCGGCAAGGAACTGTTGGCACGTGCTATCCATTACGCCAGTGATCGCGGCGACAAACCCTTCGTGGTTGAGAACTGTGCAGCCATGCCGGACACCTTGCTCGAGGGTGAACTTTTCGGTCACAAGCGCGGTGCCTTCACGGGAGCCACGGTCGATCGCATTGGCCTGTTTCAAGAAGCGGATGGCGGCACCCTGTTCCTGGATGAAATCGGCGAAACCTCGCCCGCCTTTCAGGTGAAATTGCTGCGCGCCTTGCAGGAAGGCGAAGTCCGTCCCGTAGGCAGCGCCCGCCCCGTATCGGTCGATGTTCGCCTGATTGTTGCCACCAATCGCGATCTGGAGGCCGATGTCGCCAGCGGTCGCTTTCGCGAAGACCTGTATTACCGTGTCGCCGGCATGACTCTGTACCTGCCGACCCTGCGTGAGCGACCGCAGGATATTCCGCTGCTCGTTAACGAACTGCTGCAAAAGTCGACGCTGACTGGCCGCCGGATGTCCACAGAGGCCATGCATTGCCTGGTAGCGCACACCTGGCCAGGCAATGTCCGTGAATTGCAAAATGAGGTGCGACGTGCGCTGGCCCTTGGCGATGGCCCCGTGCTCGGTGTTGAACTGCTCTCCGAACGGGCGCGCCGGCCCCGCAGTTTCGCCAACGCCGTCGATGATGGAAGTGATGAAGAATCCGGTCTGCTCAAGCACCAGTTGGAACGCCTTGAGGCACAATTGATTCGCTCCGCTATGACGCGGCACAACAGCAATAAAACACACGTTGCCGACGAGCTTGGTCTGACGCGACTTGGCCTGCGCATGAAGCTGGTGCGCTTGGGACTGGAGAAATCGTGAATCTGCTCTGGCTTCAGTCCGGTGGTTGTGGCGGCTGCACGCTGTCCTGGCTGGGCTATGAACAGGGACCACTGTTTCAGGTATTGGCCGAGGGTGGAATCGAAATAATGTGGCACCCCAGCGTATCGGAAGCCAGTGCCGATGCGGCGCGCGACTTGATCGTCAATTGCGCCGAGGGCCGCCAGTCGGTGGATATTCTCTGCGTAGAAGGCGCCTTGCTGCGCGGCCCGCGCGGAACCGGCGGCTATCACCGCTTTGCCGGCAGTCAGCAACCGATGATCGAATGGGTCAAAGCAATTGCTGCACGGGCACGCCACGTGGTTGCCGTCGGCAGTTGTTCGGCGTGGGGCGGCATCCCGGCGGCCGGGATCAACCCGACCGACGCCTGCGGCCTACAGTTCGATGGTGAGATGGCTGGCGGCTTACTTGGCGCCGGATTCCGCGATCCCTCGGGTCTGCCGGTCGTTAACATTGCGGGTTGTCCGCCACATCCAGCTTGGATCACCGAGACACTGATCATGCTGGCGCAGGGACGCCTTCAGGCGCAGGATCTCGATGACTACCAGCGGCCGCGTTTTTTCGCTGATCAACTGGTGCATCACGGCTGCCCGCGCAACGAATATTACGAATTCAAAGCCAGCGCAGCCAAGCCATCCGATCAAGGCTGCCTGATGGAGCAACTCGGCTGCAAGGGCACCCAAGCGCATGCCGACTGCAACCAACGTCTGTGGAATGGTGAAGGTTCCTGTCTGCGCGGCGGCTACGCCTGCATTCGGTGCACTGAGCCGGGATTTGAAGAACCGGGGCATCCATTCGCAACGACACCGAAGATCGCCGGCATCCCGCTCGGCTTGCCTGCAGACATGCCCAAGGCCTGGTTCATTGCGCTCGCCGCCCTGTCAAAGTCGGCAACCCCGGCGCGTGTTCGCGAGAACGCCACTTCCGATCATTTGAAACGCGCGCCGACAACGCGCCGCAGCAAGAAATGACTACGCGGCGTGTCGTTGGACCGTTCAACCGCGTCGAGGGCGATCTTGAAGTCACGCTGGAAATCGATGACGGCAAGATCGTCGCTGCCTACGTCAATTCACCGCTTTACCGCGGCTTCGAGCAAATTCTGCAGGGCAAGGTGCCCGACGACGCCCTCACTCTGGTACCGCGCATCTGTGGAATCTGTTCAGTTGCACAGTCGGCTGCGGCTGCACTGGCGCTGGCGGATGCACAGGGCATCGTTGCGCCGACCAACGGCAGACTGGCCGCCAATCTGACACTGGCGACGGAGAATCTGGCCGATCACCTGACACACTTTTATCTCTTCTTCATGCCGGATTTTGCGCATGAGGACTATTTGAATCGCCCTTGGCATGCAGCCACGGCGGCGCGCTTCCGTGCGGTGAGCGGGAGCGCCGCCAACCACGTCCTGGCGGCGCGCGCGCAGTTCATGCAGATGATGGGCCTGCTCGCCGGGAAATGGCCGCACACGCTGGCGGTGCAGCCTGGTGGCTCTTCGCGGCCGCTGCAAACCTCAGAAATATTTCGCTTGCGCCATACCCTGCGTGAGTTTCGTCGTTTTGTCGAAGAAATCTGTTTCGGGGCTCCGCTGGAAGAGCTTTCTTCATTGTCGTCACGCCAGGAACTGGATAACTGGCAGCAGCGCCGGCAGGGCGATTTGTCGCGCTTTTTGCAAATTGCCGGCGATCTCGATCTTTGGGCGGAGGGCCGCAGCACCGACAATTTCATCAGTTACGGCAGCTATGCCGAACCCGACGGGCAACTCTTCCCTATCGGGCAGTGGCACCAGAAACAGATGTCATTGGATGTCGCAAGTATCAGCGAGGACAATTCGCACGCGTGGTATGCCGCCACTGGCGCGGCGCAACATCCGGCCGCCGGTGCCACCTTGCCCGTCGCCGACAAGGCCGGCGCATATTCATGGTGCAAGGCGCCACGTGTTGGCGAGCACGTCGTCGAAACCGGCGCCCTGGCACGGCAAATGGTTGCAGGTCATCCCTTGATGCGCGATATTGTGAGAGCCACCGGCGGCAGCGTGGCAGCGCGGGTGATGGCACGCTGGTTGGAAATTGCCCTGGTACTGCCGGCCATGGAGCGGTGGCTCGACGGGATTGTTCCCGGCGAGCCATGGTGCATCACCGGCGATCTGCCCGATGACGCCGACGGCGTGGGACTGGTCGAAGCGGCGCGGGGATCGCTCGGACACTGGCTTTCGGTAAAACGCGGGCGGATTCACAACTATCAAATCATCGCACCAACGACGTGGAACTTTTCTCCGCGCGATGCGCGAAATGTTCCGGGCGCGCTGGAGCAAGCGTTGGTAGGCTTGTCGGTCACGTCGGGAGGTTCAATTCCGCCACTCATCCACCATGTGGTGCGCAGTTTTGATCCTTGCATGGTCTGTACAGTCCACTGACATGAGTAGTCTCTTGCCAGAAAACACCACGTCGAAGGAAACCATCGAGTTGCTGGCCGCAGCGACCGGTGCGGCGGCCGAAGAAGGTATTTGGCTGGATGTCGTGCGCAAGATGGACGAGGTTTACAACGACTTGTTGCAGTACGAAGTCAGTCTTGAAGAAAAGAACGCCGCATTGGAGGACACCCAGCAGTTCATTTCCTCGGTGCTGACGTCAATGTCTGATTTGCTCATCGTGTGCACCCGCGCCGGAACTATCGAGAGCGTCAATCATGCGCTGGCCGCACTGCTCGGCAGCGATGAATCTTCGTTCCCCGGCAAACCAATATTCGACTTGATGGCTAATGAGGAGTCGCGCCAGCTAACCGCACGCGTGCTCGCCGAACACAACGGTGAAGGCGTCGAGGATTGTGAAGTTCAACTGAACAGCGCCGCAGGCTCACCGATTTCCGTGTCGCTGAATTGGACGCCACGCTACAGCGGCGTCGGCAAGATGATGGGGCTGGTTATCACCGGACGGCCCGTCGGCGAGTTGCGACGTGCCTATCAGGCGCTGCGCCGCGCCCATGAAGACTTGAAAACTGCGCAACAGCAACTGGTGCATTCGGAAAAAATGGCATCGCTCGGTCGCTTGGTCGCCGGCGTCGCGCACGAATTGAACAATCCAATCAGCTTTGTATTTGGCAACGTCATCGTTCTCAAGCGTTACGCCGATCGCCTTGCGCGTTATCTGGCCGCCATTCATGCCGGAGTAACCGACGAAGAGTGCGACGCGCTTCGAGCCGAGCTGCGGATTGATCGACTGCTTGCCGATCTGCCTTCGCTGATCGATGGCACCGTCGAAGGCGCGGAGCGCACGCGCGACATTGTCGACTCGCTGAAGCGCTTCTCTGCGATTGATCGCAACGATCATGAGCGCTTCGATCTGGCGCCGGTAATTGCGCGTGCGGTGCAATGGGTTGGACGCGTCGCCCCGGAGAAGTTCGACTTTGCGCTGGATCTGCAGGATCGCCTCCACATTGAAGGTTCACCGGGCCAGATTCAACAAGTGATCATGAATCTGGTGCAAAACGCCGTTGATGCAGCGTCACCCGAGACCAAGCAAGGCATTGCCCGAGTCGTGATTAGCGCGAGACGGAATCCAAACGACGTCGTTATCGAGGTACGCGACAACGG
>CAZAGR010000072.1:0-9836 GCA_964484585.1 uncultured Propionivibrio sp.
CAGCGTCGGGCACGCTGCGCAGCATTTCAGGCAGACGGGCGCTGGCGGCTGGAATATCGTCGAGGTGATAGTAGGCCAGTGCCGTTTCAAACAATTTGAGGGTTTCGCGCTTGGCGATTCGCAGCGGTGGCGGGTCGGCGTCAAAGACTTCGTACACGGATTGACTGTCTTGCTTGCCGCGTACCTGGGTTCGGTCGATGAACCGGATCGAGTAGGGCGCCGCATTCTCGAGACAGTAAAGTGTGTATTCGCTGATCAACAGCGGGACCCGGTAATCCTTGGTCAGGCGCTCCAGCCGCGCCGCAAGATTGACGGCATCTCCGATCACCGTGCCGTCCATGCGGGCAACCCCGCCGATCGTGCCGATGATCACAATCCCTGTATTGATTCCGATCCCGATCTTGATCGGGCGATAACCTGCGCGCTCGCGGCCGGCGTTGTACTCGTCAAGCTTGTCCAGCATGGCCAGTGCACCGCGCAGTGCGGCATCGGGCGTATCCGGGAAGAGCGCCATGATGGCGTCGCCAATATATTTGTCGATAAAGCCGCCGTGCGCAGAGATCACCGGCTCCATCTGCATCAAGTAGGAATTCAGGAAGTTGAAGTTTTCCTGGGGGCTCATCGACTCCGACAATGCGGTGAAGTCGCGGAGATCCGAAAACAGTATGGTCATCTTGCACTCGACCTGCTGGCCGAGTTCGACCTCACGAATATCGTTCACTCCCAGCAAATGAAGGAGCTTGCGCGGCACAAAACGACCGTAGGCCAGTTCGGTGTCCGAGAGCGGTTCACGCAGCGAGTCCGGCGTGGCCGGAATCACGGGCGGGCGAGGTAATTTGGGTCTGGAAGGCATTTCAGTGGAAAATCATACCCGACATGCGTGAACTAGGTACTGATAATCCGTCATTCTGGGTAGTAAAGTTCGCTTCCCTTATCCCGGAAGGCGGTCGCGTGCTTGATCTCGCCTGCGGGCGAGGCCGGCACGCGCGATATCTGGCCAAGCTGGGTTATCGCGTTGAAGCTGTCGATCGGGACGCTGAAGCGCTGGCCACGCTGGAGGCAGTGGAGGGCATTACCGTGAAGCAGGCCGACCTTGAAGGGGGCCCTTGGCCTTATTACGCTGATGTCTTTGACGCGGTAGTGGTTACCAATTATCTTTTTCGTCCACTGCTGCCGCAGTTGCTCAAGGTGATTGCGCAGGGCGGCGTGCTGATCTATGAGACATTCATGGCCGGAAACGAGCGCCTTGGGCGACCCGAGAATCCGGCCTTTCTATTACGGCGTCACGAACTGCTTGACCTGGTGCAGGGTCGCATGACGGTGGTGGCTTTTGAACAGGGCGAGGTGTCGGAGCCGAGACCGGCTGTCATTCAGCGGCTTTGTGCGAGGCGACAGCGGGAATCGCTTCTCCCTCCGGCAGATTGAGCGAAAGTATCTCGGCGGCGATGGAATCCAGCGCCGGAGCTGACAGATCGCACGTTTTAATGCCGTGCGCTTGATGATGTTCGGTGAAGTTGCGGGATTGTGAGCGCAGGTAGAGCGGGTCGTAATGTAGGGTGAGCAGTTCGCGCACGAGTGAGCGGTGATCTCCTACCTCTGCAAGTTGCTTCCAGCCTTCCACCGTGTCCCCGCTTTGCAGGCCCTTGAGGCGTTCGATGCAACTCATTAGCCAGGCGTGGTCAGTCAATGCATAAGCGTAGTCATGAAGCAGAAATTCGACGCGCGCCTCGGTGCTTGCATCAATCCGCAGACATGGCGCGCGGCGTATGGAAGCAAGGAGTGATTCTGGCAATTGCACCAGCCCGATTTTGCGACTCTCCGCTTCGACATAGACTGGTTGCGTTGGGTCGAGCCGGTTCAAGGCGCTGAATAACTGCGTGTCGAAGCCCTTTTGTGTTGGCTGCGGCTGGCCTGGAAGGCTCCCGAGCACCGAGCCCTTGTGCGCCGCGAGCTCTTCCAGGTGAAGCACTTGCGCGCCGCGACGCGCCAAAGCCTCCAATAGTCGGCTCTTGCCACTGCCGGTGGCGCCACTGATGACCCTGAAATTGAAGCGTTCCGGCAGTATCGCCAGATGTCCCAGAACTTCGCGTCGCCAGGTTTTATAGCCGCCGGCAAGTTGGTGCGCATCCCAGCCGATCTCACGCATTACGTGAGCGAACGCGCCGCTGCGTTGTCCGCCACGCCAGCAATAGATGAGCGGGCGCCAGTTGCGTGGTTGGGCAAGAAAGTTCGCCTCCAGTGCGTGCGCAATATTGCGTGCGACCAGCACGGCTCCAAGCTTTCGGGCCTCAAAAGCCGACACCTGCTTGTACAGGGTGCCCACCTGAGCTCTTTCCAGATTGGAAAATACCGGACAGTTTCGCGCTCCCGGCAGGCGATCTTCGGCGAATTCAGCCGGTGAGCGTACGTCGATGATGGCGTCGAATTCGGCAATTTGTGCTACCGTGGCCAGCCTTTTGTGCATGGAAATCCCAATGTCTGTACGATTGACTCAATTTTCCCACGGAGGGTGCGGTTGAAAAATTGCGCCCGGGGTTTTTGCCGAACTGTTCGCGAATTCGCCGGAAGTGTTGGCGCAATTCCGTCAGAGGGGATTCAAGGCGGATGCGCGTCGAATAAGCGATGGGCCGCCCAGCTTATCCGTGGCATGACTCATTTGAGCAGGGGCTTTAGTTGAGCAAACACATGATCCAGGATTTGCGACTGCGCGGCAGCCACCGGGTGCAGTGCATCCGCTTGAAAGGCATCGCGGTCACCGGCGATGGGTTCGAGCAAAAAAGGCAGCAGGGCGGTCTTCTCTTTCTTGGCGATGGCGACGAAGGTCTGCTCGAAATCACGCGTGTAGGGAATGCCGTAGTTGGGCGGCAAACGCATTCCAATCAGCAGGACGCGGGCGCCGCGCTTACGTGCGATTTGTACCATCGCCAGAAGATTTTCCGTCATCTGTGCGACCGGAAGGCCGCGCAGGCCGTCGTTGGCACCCAAAGCAAGAACGACCACGGCCGGCGTGAACCGGTCCATCGCAGCGGTGAATCGACTGCGACCGCCCGCGGTGGTTTCTCCGCTGATACTGGCATTGACGACACGCCAGTGCGCCGTGCCGCCAGCGCCGACTTTTTTCAGCCGCTGGTCGAGAAGCGCAGGCCAGCTCTGTTCGGTAGCGATGCCGAAGCCGGCGGAGAGGCTGTCGCCATAAATGAGTACCGTTTTGCCCGCATCCGCAGATGCTATAAATGATGCCGACGATAGAAACAGGACGACTAACAGGAGCGAGGACTTGAGCATGACAGGTAGTCGAGGTGAGTTGGCGATTGAGGTTGCGGGGCTGGGCAAGGAGGTGCCAAACGGAGAGAGCGTGCTGAGCATTTTGCATGAAATCTCATTTACCGTTGCAGCCGGCGAAGCGTTGGCGATTGTTGGTGCCTCGGGTTCCGGCAAGAGCACGCTGCTCGGTTTGATGGCCGGGCTGGATCAGCCTTCTGCGGGCACCGTGCGTCTGGCCGGAGAGGATCTGGCGTTACTGGATGAGGACGGGCGGGCTGAATTGCGTGGTCGTCTGCTTGGTTTTGTATTCCAATCCTTTCAGCTATTGCCGGCACTCACCGCGTTGGAGAACGCTATGCTGCCCTTGGAGCTGGCTGGCATTGGCAACGCACGTGCGACGGCCGAAGCGATGCTGGGTCGCGTCGGCCTTGGCTCACGTCTTAATCACTATCCCAAACATCTATCCGGCGGGGAGCAGCAGCGCGTTGCGCTGGCGCGTGCCTTTTCCGTCCGGCCAAAAATTCTGTTGGCCGACGAGCCCACAGGAAACCTGGATGCCGCGACCGGATCGCAGATCATCGACCTGATGTTCGTCATGAATCAGGAATTTGGTACCACGCTGATTTTGGTGACCCACGATGAAGCGCTTGCCGCGCGTTGCAACCGGACGCTGAGGCTGGCCGCCGGGCGCTTGGCTTCATTGAATTGACACGGAACTCGGTTAGGTAACTGCATTGGATGTCGGCGATGCAACAGGCGCCGTACGGGGCACTCTCAGCGTAAAGCAGCTGCCGGTTTTTGGTGAGCTTTGTACCTGGATTGTGCCACCCAGAAGATTGGTGACGATGTTGTAAACAATACTGAGTCCGAGCCCGCTTCCGCCCTGGCCCAGTTTGGTAGTAAAAAAGGGATCAAAAATTCGCACCATATTATTTTCAGGAATGCCTGCGCCGTCATCCCGCACAGTCATTTCAATCCAGTCCTCTGAGATCGATTTCGCCGCAATGGTGATTGTTCCCGCTTGGCGCCCGTCAAAGGCATGCAAGGTTGCGTTGTTGATCAGATTGGTCAGCACCTGGCCCAGCGGTCCCGGGTAGCTGACCAGATAGATCTCGGCGGGGATATCGCACACCACGCGATGTGTTGCCTTGCGCAGCGTGGTACCAAGGATGAGCACGATTTCATTGACTGTTTCTTTAAGCGAAAACTGACGCCGGTTTTCACTCGTCTGGTCGACAGCAACCTGTTTGAAGCTGGCAATGAGTTCTCCAGCCCGGTTCAGATTACGCGTCAAAATGTCAGATCCGGTGCGCACCAGATCAACGTATTCGTCCAGCTGGCTGCGCTTCAATCCCGCGCTTAACTTGATGCCGAAACTCTTTGAATGATCCAGCATGGTGCTCGCTACGGTGAGGCTATTGCCGATTGGAGTGTTCAATTCATGGGCAACACCGGCGACCAGAGAGCCCAAGGCCGCCATTTTCTCCGAGCGTACAAGCTCGGTATGCGCTGCGGTCAATTGGGCGAGAGCATCACTCAATTTTCGTGTCCGGTCTTCTACACGGTTCTCAAGTTCGGTGTTGAGCTGAAGAATGTTTTCTTCATACTTTTGCTTGGCTGTGATGTCCTCATACGCGAGGATAACCAGCGATTCACTGTCTCGTCCAATCACTCTGCCGGAAATCTCGCATAACATTGCAGTCCGGGTGTCGATACGCTGCAGCCAGGCGCGTTGATGAAAAATCTCGCCACTGGCGACGAGTGCATCGAGCAGTGCACGTCGCTCATCCTGATGCATCCATAAGCCATTGGTTTCCCCACTGGTTCCGGTCGCCGCGTCGCGCTGAAGGCCAAACTGGCGAACCCATGCCGTGTTGACGTCAATAATGGGAAATGCGCCACCCGCCCGCGATACGGTCATGGCGACCGGAGACGCGGCAAAAATAGCCGAGAACTGCGCCTGACTGGCGCGCAAAGCATCCTCTGCGCGCTTTCGCTCAAGCAGTTCGGCGTTCAGCGCCAGGGTTTTCTGCTCGCGCTCAATATTGAGATCGGCAAGGCTGCTGCGCATGCTGTCCAGTCCCTTTGCCAACAACCCCAGTTCATCGTCTCGCTGCCAGCGCAAGGCTTGGTTGAACTCGCCACGCGCCAGACGCTGTGCGCTCTCTTGAAGTGATTGCAATGGGCGAATGATTCGACGATCAAACAGAAACCAGATGACGGCAAATGACATTCCGACCTGAGCCAACAAAGCGGCCGCGAGCTCGATCAGATCATCGCGCAGTTCCTGTTTAACGCGTGCCGGATTGAACTCCAGGGTCAGGCGCCCGATACGCTTTCCGCCATACATTACGTCGCGCTCTTCGTGCAGCAGTGGGCCGGCCGGTATAACGGCAGGTTGCCGCTCAATGAATACTTGTCCGAGCTCGTCGGTGACGCTAATCCGGACGAAATCCGGATTGCGCGAAATGGCTTCAATCAACTCTTTGGCGACGTTACGATCGACGTTCCAGATCGTCACGCCAATACCGCTGGCCAGAATGTTGGCGCTTTCTTGCATGGGCGCCCGCACGCGCAGATTGATATCGTTTTCAAATTTTCCAGTGAGCTGAACGGCGGCCAATATCATTGCCGGCAACAGGATGCCCAGCGCCGCGCCGACGAGGAGCGTCTCGCGCAGAGACAGCGAATTGCGCGGCGTAGTCAAGGAATCGCTCTGAATCTCTATCTGCTGTATCAGCGGCAGGCGCTGATCTGAGCATTAAAACGCTTCATGAAATCGGGCTCGGATTGCAGAAACTTTCGCCCGAAATAGGCGTGCAGCGGACTGTCCTTGGCAATGACCATCTTGAAATCCTTCGGGTTCAATTTGAGCTCCTTCATCGCATCGGCAATTGCCAGATCACCACCCAGAATGGCATCGGCTCGCCCGGCAACAAAGGCTTCCAGCAATGCCGCATCAGTCTGGGGTTTCAGGACTACCTGATATTTGTCGGCTTCAAGCAATTTGAGGCGATTGGAACCGAAATGCGCTCCCACTTTGGCTTTGGTTTTGAACTCTGCTGAAGTCGGATCCAGCTTGCTGTCCGCGGCGAGGTACCAAACCCATTTCTGGTCGGCGATTACCTCCGAGGCTTCGGCCCATGCCAAACGCTCTGGCTTTAATGTGGCGGGGAAAAAGCCGTCGACATCGCCTCTCTCCGCGAGTATTTGAGCACGTTCCCAAGGGTATACCTCAATTGCGTAGCCGCGATTCATTCTTTTCAGTACGCAGGACATTACTTTTACGGCAACGCCGTCAAATGATTTGTCAGCCATGTAGCTGCCATACGGAGCCTGGTCGTGGGTGGCCATTTTCAACGGGGCCGGGGTAGGCGCAGCATTGGCCTGACACAAATTAAAGACAACGGCAAGCACACCCGTACAAAATGCCACCCATGAGCGCATCGCACTTCTCCTCGGTTTATTAGCTACTTTTAGCTATTATGAGCTTACGCAATATTATCGTGCTTGGATAGGGGATTCGACTAGGGATTCAACTAGATGGGTCCCATTATTTGGTCTTCGCAGCAGCAAGGGTTTGCGCTCCTCCCAAAAGCCAATCCTGCGCAGATTGAAATTTACTGGTTCGCGGGATAGAGCAGGAACGGGCGCCGCGCCGCGCCCCACGCATGCTCATCGATCTGAGTGAGCGCATCGAGATCATTGGGTGTTGCAGTGGCATCGTCCACCCACTCACGTAGCAGGGGGCTGCCGTTGATCAGGTCGATGGCCAGGCGATCGTTTTCATATTCATAGGGAAAATCGCGCCACAGCGGGTAGCCAGGCTGACTCTCTCGAATGGCCTTGAACGCGAGCGCCATCAAGCGCCAAGGGCGAAACTCGTGGTGACTGTAATGGCGTGGATCCTCGACATGAATCTGCAGCCCCTGACACAGCGCGCCGGCGTGCTTGTGAAACGTTGGCTCGAACCAGATCGGGCGCAGCCGGCAGCCGCTCAGCCACGTCGGCGCCAGCGCCTGCATGCGATGCAACACATCGGCTGCATCGATGTCCGGCGCGCCAAACAGCTCAAGCGGCCTCGTCGTGCCCCGGCCCTCGGAGAGCGTCGTTCCTTCCAGCATCACCGTGCCGGCATAGCAACGCGCCATCGAGAGATTAGGCGCGTTCGGGCTCGGATTGATCCAGCTGCGCTGGTCCTCCGGCCAACCGAAACCGGGCGCCGCATCCGGTTGCCAACCGTGCATCGGAATCACCTCGCACTCGACCTGAAGTTTCAAGCGGGCAATGAACCAATGCGCCAACTCACCCAGCGTCAAGCCGTGGCGCATCGGCATTGGCCCGGCACCGACAAAACTTTCCCATCCGTCACGCAGGGTCAAGCCCTCAACGGGGCGTCCGGCCGGGTTCGGCCGGTCGAGGATCCAGACTACCTTGCCATGCGCTGCCGCGGCTTCAAGCACATATCGCAGGGTGGTGATGAAGGTGTAGATGCGGCAGCCCAGATCCTGCAGGTCAACCAGCAGAACATCGAAACTATTCATCATTTCTGCCGTTGGCCGGCGTACTGCGCCGTAAAGGCTGAATACAGGGATGCGATGCACCGGATCAAAAAAATCCGCAGATTCCATCATGTTGTCCTGCTTGTCACCACGCAAACCATGCTGCGGACCAAATGCCGCACACAATTTCACGTCGGGTAAGGCAGCCAGCGCGTCGAGACTATGTGTGAGGTCGCGCGTCACGGATGCCGGGTGTGCCAGCAGCGCCAGTCTGCGCCCGGCGAGTCGACGCTGCAGCGCTGCATCAGCAAGAAAGCGATCCAAGCCGAATTCCATGACTACGTTAATTCCTGAGCCGGACGAGCCTGAAAAGCTTTACCACGCAGAGCACGGAGGAAAGCGCAACGAGAGCACAGAGAAAACCAGAACAAGGTCATGTTGTGCATTTCTCCGTGCTCTCCGCGTACTCTGTGTTCTCTGTGGTGAAGCATTTGAATTCTTCTCATGATTTGTGAAGACTGAACTGGTTAGCGACTAAGAGTGAGATTGTCCGGCAGCAAAAGACACTATAAAGCTGTTGCGAAGGTGGAAATCAGGCGTGACGGAATGACTGGCGGCCCAGTAACTCAACGCTCCATCTTGCGCTTGCACTACGACGGTCGTAGAAAAGCACAGGTCGCGTAACCCCGGCGCAGGAAGGCAATCCAGCGGAAGCGCCACCGACAATAGTGCGACATCTCCATCAATCGTCACGGAGATGCCCGGTGTCGGCAGTTCTGGAAGCACATCGGTGCGTTGCCGATAGCCCGCAAAGTCGTACGCGGCCCATTCACCGGACGGTGAAAAATTGAATTCGCGATAACTCAGCGTGTTGGACTGTGCGACAAACAGCTCGGCGCAGGTGGTTTTCCATAAGTCGTCTGCGCGTCGTGGTTTAACGATTGTCGGGAACCGCACCCCGGTGGCCGGCAGCTGATATCGCAAGCTGAGCGTGCGAGCATCGTCCGCAAGTTCGAGACCTACTGAGACGCGCCAATCAGCGGCCACCGCACAGGCGGGATGGGCGGACAAGCTAAGGTTCAACGGCACTATCGGTGGGAAAATAAGTGTGGCAGTCATCAGAAATTCACAACCATTCAAAGCAGCAGATGAGAAAAGTCGGCGATGCCGGGACGGCGCTTCGTCTGTTCTTAACGAGCTTTTAAAGGCGTTATTCATCGAAATGCCGCCTTTGTGCGCCGTGGCCGTGGTTCATTTGACCAAATACATTGCTCGGCTATTTCTTCAAAAACGGCTTCCAATCCTGCATGCCGTATTGCGCCAGCAGGGTGGCTAGTTCACCCGATTTACGCATTTTTTCAACACCCGAATTGATGCGGTCAAGCAGAATCTTGCCATCCCTTAGTGCGGGAGAAATGGCGATCCGCGTTTCACTTATGCGATGGACTGCGCAGCCGGCCTGACGGATCGTCGTCGACAGATCCAGCTGTTTTATTGCATAGTTGCCGACATTCTCGTTCTCGATCAGCACATCCATGCGTCCACCCTTCAGCTTGCGGAAACTGGAGGTCAAGGCGTCGTCACCAAAGCTTAACTCGAGGCGACTGTCTTTGCTTTTTCGATAACCCGCGATCAGTTGATCCAGTGGGCCTTCATCGTCATAGTTGTAATCTTGGATCACACCCAGGCGCACATTGGCGATATCTGAAAGCTTTCGATACTGCCATGGGCTCCCTTGCTGCACAAAGAAACACGTGCGGTCAATTCCCAGTGGCGCGCTGTGCATTAGCTTTGGCGTGCTGCTGATGGGCGTGGCGATCAGCAAATCCATATCACCGGATTCGACCAGCTTTACGGCACGTGTCCACGGTTCCAGTTGATACGTCACCGTATAGTCCTTGCCCAGGATGTGTTCGAGCAAATCGACCATGTAGCCGCGCTGCTTGGCCGCTGGCTGGCAGTTATACGGACACCAGTTGTCCCCAACCATGCGCAGCGCTGGCCCGGCTGCATAGGCAGCGCCGGTTGTAAATAACACTATAAAACTTGCAAGAAATTTAATCGGGTGCA
>CAZAGR010000073.1:0-6989 GCA_964484585.1 uncultured Propionivibrio sp.
GGGTTGGCTGGCCTATGGAATGACTGACCGACAAAGAGACCGGCGAGGTGATCCAGAGCTATACGATGCTCACGATAAATGCGGACAACCACCCGCTAATGTCACGAATGCACAAGCCTGACCCGAAGCTGGCAGCAAATCAGCAAGACAAACGCAGTGTCGTGGCAATTGAATTA
Organism: uncultured Propionivibrio sp.; assembly: GCA_964484585.1. Taxonomy (GTDB): domain Bacteria; phylum Pseudomonadota; class Gammaproteobacteria; order Burkholderiales; family Rhodocyclaceae; genus JADKHX01. Next base: position 177 of record CAZAGR010000073.1, read on the forward strand.
GCTGATGTTGATGCTTGGCTATCCGGTTCAGTTGATGAAGCTAGAAAGTTGATACGGGTGCCATCGGTCGATGTGTTCGATGCATCGCCGCTACTATAGTGACTCTTCGTTTAATGCCCTGGGTTCTTCGCCTGTCTCCCTGTGCCGAGCGCTTCCAAGCATTTGTCTATTTCGAAACAGGAGAAACATTGTCAGTAATCTAATTTACATTCATCGCGCCCCTTACGCTTGGCCCTTGATTGAGTGCCACTCCAGCCGGGTAAGGGTTTCCCGGTGTATGCCCCGTCGGGCTAGGCGCGGCAAACTTATTATGCCGCCGTGCCATGCAACAAAATCACGTCCGCCCCGGCTTTGAGCTTGCCCAAGTAATCCGCCCACTCCTGCATCATCCTCTCGCGCTCCGGCAGGTATTCGGCCCGGTTGTACGCCGCCCGTACCGCATTCTTTTCTGAATGGGCTAACTGGCGTTCTATTAAGCCGCTACGGACTCCCTTCTCATTAAGCAATGTCGACGCCACCGAACGGAAGCCATGCCCGGTCATGCGCCCCTTGTAACCCATTCCCGCCAGTCCATAGACGACGGTGTTTTTGCTAATTGGACGCTGACGGCTGATTGTCGAAGGAAACACAAGCCGCCCCGCGCCGGTCAGGGGTTGCAGTCGTTTTAGCACAGTATTGGCTTGCTTTGACAGTGGCACGATATGCGCCTCGCGCATTTTCATAATCTCGGCAGGAATGCGCCACAGCGCCGCCTCAAAATCAAATTGCGACCATTCAGCAAATCTGACTTCTTTGGTGCGCTGGAGCGTCAAGGCCAAAAACTGCATGGCTACCTTTGTCGTTACCTCGCCACGGTATTCATCAATATCGCGTAGCAGTTGCGCGTATTCGAGCGGATCGGTCAGCGCCGCATAGTGTTCCTGACTGACCGTCGACAATGCACCGCGCAGGCTTGGCACAGGATCATTCACCGCTCGCCCCGTCGCAATCGCGAACCGGAAGATCGCGCCGGCGTGCTGTTGGATGCGATGCGCCATATCCACCGTGCCCCGACTTTCAATGGCCCTTAGCAGCGTCAGCAAGTCGGGTGCGGTAATTTCGTTGATCCGCTTGGCACCAATCGCAGGGAACGCGTGCCGATCAAGTGCGGATTCAGTCTTGTTTGCTTAGCTTTCCGTCCATTTCTTGCCCCGCGTTGCCATCCATTCACGCGCCAACGCATCAAAGGTATTGCCGCCGACTTCTGCCTTGACGAGCTTTTCCGCCTTTCGTTGTGCGCCGGGATCAACGCCAGCAGCTAATTGCTTCCGGGCTGACTCGCGGCTATCTCTGGCCGCTTTAACCGAGATTTTCCATTAGCCCGAATTTCTAATGGAAGCCAATAGCGGAAGTGATTGATTCGTAGGCATTTCAGGGTAGGTAGGGGCTAGAATTTATCATCGCGATTTGAGTGCGGGGGAGTCATGGACTTTGACCTTCGTTTTTCTGACAAGGAAATCACGGCCTGGGGCGGGATGGCGGTGATGAAACGGATGCTGGAACACCTCAACTTTGACGCCGCACTGAAGACGTGCGGTTTGCCCCAACCGGGCAGCAATCGCGGCTATCAGCCGAAACAACTCATAACCCAGTTCATGCTCTCGGTGTGGTGCGGGGCCATGTTGCCTCCATTGCCGTCTCTGAGTTGCTCTGACGGTACTGGCTTTTCAGGCGTATACCGTCACCCTTACCAAATACCGTCAGCCATACCGTCAAAAATGACGGTATTTCATGAAATCGGTTTAGACGGTATCGGACGACCGTGCAAATGAAAAAGCCCTCTGGGAGAGGGCTTGAGGACTTCTTTGGATGCTGTTGGCGGGATTTTTGGTGGGTCGTGACGGGCTCGAACCGCCGACATTCTGCGTGTAAGGCAGACGCTCTACCAACTGAGCTAACGACCCGCACCGTGTTCTTATCGGATGACAAAATCTACGGAATCATGATTCTATCAGACCTGACTTCTAATGCGTAATGACACCTGTGACCGCCGGATCTTCTGCTACAACGCCGGGGACTGAGGCATCTGGAACATCGCTGATGATTGCCGGCAAAGGTTGCGGAATCCGCTCCAGGGCCAATTCCAAAACTTTGTCGATCCAGCGTACCGGTATTATTTCAATACGATTTTTGATCGTATCGGAAATTTCTGCCAAGTCCTTTACATTTTCTTCAGGAATCAAGGCCATCCGAATGCCGCCGCGAACGGCGGCCAGCAGCTTTTCTTTGAGACCGCCAATGGGAAGCACTTCGCCACGCAAGGTGATTTCACCGGTCATCGCCACATCGGCGCGGACTGGGATGCCAGTCAATGCGGATACGAGCGCCGTGCACATGCCAACTCCGGCACTCGGACCGTCCTTGGGCGTTGCCCCCTCAGGCAAGTGAATGTGAATGTCGCTCTTTTGATAAAAATCCTCGGCAATACCCAGAGAACGACTGCGCTTGCGCACGACCGATAGGGCGGCCTGTATCGACTCCTGCATTACGTCGCCCAATTTGCCGGTCGTCAGCGTCTTGCCCTTGCCGGGCAGCACCACCGTTTCGATGGTAAGCAGTTCTCCACCAACCTCTGTCCACGCTAGCCCGGTGACCTGCCCCACCTGATTTTCTTTCTCGGCCATACCGAAACTGAAGCGCCGGACGCCGAGGAATTTATCCAGATTTTTGGAGTTAACGACAATTTTATTCTTGCGCGGTTTCATCACCAAAGATTTGACGGATTTACGGCAAATCTTGGAAATCTCACGTTCAAGCGAGCGCACGCCGGCCTCGCGGGTAAAGTACCGCACGATATCGCGCAAGGCATCTTCGGTGACGCAGACTTCATCCTTCTTGATTCCGTTGGCCTTCAACTGTTTCGGTAACAAATAGCGCACCGCAATATTGACCTTTTCGTCCTCCGTGTAACCCGACAAACGGATCACCTCCAAGCGGTCGAGCAAGGCGGCCGGAATATTCATGGTATTCGCCGTCGCGACAAACATCACATCAGACAGGTCAAAATCGACTTCTATGTAGTGATCCTGAAACGTATGATTCTGTTCGGGGTCCAAAACCTCGAGCAGCGCCGACGATGGATCACCGCGGAAATCCTGCCCCATCTTGTCGACTTCGTCGAGAAGGAAAAGTGGATTCTTGACGCCAACTTTGGTCATGTTTTGCAAAATTTTGCCGGGCATCGAACCAATATAGGTTCGCCGGTGACCACGAATCTCGGCCTCGTCACGCACGCCGCCCAATGCCATTCGAATGAACTTGCGGTTGGTCGCCTTCGCAATTGACTGGCCCAGCGAGGTCTTACCCACACCCGGAGGGCCGACTAGGCAGAGAATCGGCGCCTTCACCTTCTCGACGCGCTGCTGCACTGCCAAGTATTCGACAATCCGTTCCTTGACCTTTTCGAGGCCGTAATGATCCTTGTCAAGAACGCGTTCGGCAGCTGAAAGATCCTTGCTGATACGTGACTTTTTGCGCCATGGCAACCCGATCAGCGTATCAATATAGTTGCGCACAACAGTGGCTTCCGCTGACATTGGCGACATGAGTTTGAGCTTTTTCAGTTCAGCTGTCGCCTTAGTCAGGGCTTCTTTACTCAGCCCTCCGGTCTTAATCTTTTTTTCCATTTCCTCAATGTCAGCGCCCTCTTCGCCTTCACCAAGTTCTTTCTGGATTGCCTTGACCTGTTCGTTCAAGTAGTACTCGCGCTGACTTTTCTCCATCTGCCGCTTGACGCGCCCGCGAATACGTTTCTCGACCTGAAGAATATCGAGCTCGGCTTCAAGTTGACTGAGTAACCGCTCCAGTCGCTGAGTGACCGAAAAAACCTCGAGTATCTCCTGCTTTTGTTCGAGCTTGAGCGGCAAATGCGCAGCAATCGTATCCGCAAGACGGCCAGCCTCTTCGATACCGCCCAGCGAGGTCAGCACTTCGGGGGGAATCTTCTTGTTAAGTTTGACGTACTGGTCGAACTGCGCGAGAACCGTCCGACGCATGGCTTCACTCTCGTTGCTGGTCTGGTCCTCGACATCTACCAGCCTGATATCAGCGACAAACAAACTCTGCCTGTCCTCGATCCGTTCGACATGAGCGCGCTGCACGCCTTCCACAAGCACCTTGACCGTTCCATCCGGCAACTTAAGCATCTGCAAAATATTTGCGACACAACCGATGCTGTACATATCGTCAGCCGAGGGTTCGTCCTTCGCAGCCGATTTTTGCGCCACCAGAAGAATGCTCTTGCCAGCCTCCATGGCAGTCTCAAGCGCCTTAATTGATTTTGGGCGCCCGACAAACAAAGGGATCACCATGTGCGGGAAAACGACGACATCGCGTAGCGGCAGGAGCGGAAGCGATTTTTTCTCTGCGGTGGGAATCAGTTCAGAAGACATCGAGCGTCCTTCAGATTGTTATCAGTAGCCAAGATGGGGCACTTTGAGAAATTTTCAATATGGCCGAGCAGTTGCCGTCGACACTTGCACCAAAGCGGATCAGAGTTACCCCGACCGGGCAGGCGGATCACTTCGAACCAGAGACCTTGGGCTTGTCCGCGTAGATTGTCAGCGGCTTGGTGCCACATTCAATAGTACTCTCATCGACCACTACTTTACTCACGCCCTGGGCAGTAGGCAGCTCGTACATTGTGTCAAGCAAGACGCTCTCCAGAATCGAACGCAGGCCTCGGGCGCCGGTCTTGCGCTTGATCGCCTTGCGCGCGATCGCCTGCAAGGCAGACGGTCGAACTTCAAGGTCGACGCCTTCCATCGAAAAAAGTTTCTGGTACTGTTTAACCAATGCATTTTTGGGTGTAATCAAAATATCGACCAACGCCGTCTCGTCCAGTTCGCGCAAGGTGGCTACCACCGGCAGCCGGCCGATCAACTCGGGAATCAAGCCAAACTTGATCAAGTCCTCCGGCTCAACCTGCATCAGTGTTTCACTAACATTGGTGGCATCACGACTCTTGACCTCGGCGCCGAAGCCAATCCCACCCTTTTCGGAACGACCAAGGATGACCTTTTCCAGGCCATCGAACGCGCCACCGCAGATAAACAGAATATTGGTGGTATCAACCTGAATGAAGTCCTGGTTGGGATGCTTGCGCCCGCCCTGTGGAGGGATGCTGGCGATCGTGCCCTCAATCAACTTCAACAGTGCTTGCTGCACACCTTCGCCACTGACATCACGAGTTATCGACGGATTGTCGGACTTGCGCGAAATCTTGTCGATTTCGTCGATATATACGATGCCGCGTTGCGCCTGCTCAACATCGTGGTCGCACTTTTGCAGCAACTTTTGAATGATGTTTTCAACATCCTCACCAACATAACCAGCTTCGGTCAACGTGGTCGCGTCCGCCATCACAAATGGCACATTGAGAGTTCGCGCCAGCGTCTGCGCCAACAGGGTTTTCCCCGATCCTGTGGGGCCGATCAGCAAAATGTTGCTCTTGGCGAGTTCCACATCTTCGCCGGCGCGATCCCGATGCTGAATTCGTTTGTAGTGGTTGTAAACCGCCACAGAGAGAATTTTTTTTGCCGGTTCCTGGCCGATTACATATTGATCGAGCAAATCTCGAATTTCCACCGGTGCCGGAAGCTCCTTGCCCTTCTTGGCATCCGGCGCGGCGGCAGCCTCATCGCGGACGATGTCGTTGCACAAATCGATGCACTCGTCGCAAATAAACACGGAGGGGCCGGCAATAAGCTTCTTGACCTCGTGCTGACTCTTGCCGCAAAAAGAGCAATAGAGCAACTTTTCGCTACCGGACTTTTTCTCCGCCATCCCCGTCTCCGCCCTGCGTTGATTTCGCTGCTATTTCACTAGATATCTTAAGGTGTGTTGGCCGATCAAATCAGGCCAATGCAGCTTCACCACGATTGTTGAGTACTTTGTCGACCAAACCGTACTCTACCGCAGCTTCAGCGGAAAGAAAATTATCGCGATCGGTGTCGCGCTCGATGCGCTCCATTGGCTGCCCCGTGTGCTTGGCGAGCATTTTGTTCAATTTATCTTTCAGATACAGAATTTCCCGTGCGTGAATTTCAATATCCGATGCTTGGCCCTGAAATCCGCCAAGGGGTTGATGAATCATTACTCGCGAATTTGGCAGACAGTAACGCTTGCCCTTTTCTCCGGCGGCCAAGAGAAAAGCGCCCATGCTGGCAGCCTGGCCAATGCAGAGAGTTGACACATTGGGCTTGACGAACTGCATGGTGTCGTAGATCGCCATACCGGCTGTCACCGAACCGCCGGGGGAGTTGATATAAAAGAAAATATCCTTGTCCGGATTTTCAGATTCGAGAAACAACAATTGCGCCACGACAATGCTGGCCGTGCCATCGTTCACGGGTCCAACCAGAAATATCACCCGCTCGCGCAACAGACGCGAGTAAATGTCATATGCGCGCTCGCCACGACCGCTGGTCTCAATTACCATGGGCACCAAACCCAAACCTTGGGGTTCCATACCTTGCTGGCCAGTGACGCCCTGCAATGGAGAATTTGAAGCCATGTTCAAGTAATAGCCGTTCATGCTGCGTTCGCCATCAGTTCGTCGAACGCCACCGGCTTTTCAGTTACCTTGGCATTTGCAAGCACCCATTCAACCACGTTGTTCTCCAGTGCCAATGATTCCGCCTCGGCCAGACGCTGTGGTTGCGAATAATACCAACGCACCACCTCTTTCGGATCCTCAAAGGTCTCGGCGAAATCATCGACGATGGCGCGCACCTGATCCGGTTTTGCATTCAGCTCCTTAACCCGCACCAACTC
>CAZAGR010000073.1:7089-8465 GCA_964484585.1 uncultured Propionivibrio sp.
CCAAATCGCCATCGTCGATCCCCAGTGCCTTGGCAAAATCTGCGTCGACTTCAGGCAACTTTGGCGCTTCAATTTTTTTCACTGTCATTTCAAATTGAACGGTCTGCCCGGCCAATTCCGTGGCCTGATAGTCCGCAGGAAAGGTCAGATCAAAATTTCTGGTTTGGCCAACGACAGCGCCAACCAGTTGGGTTTCGAATTCCGGCAGCATCATTCCGCCACCGACTACTACCGTGTAATCCGTCGCCTGACCACCATTGAAAATCTCGCCATCCTTGCGGCCGGTGAAATCAATCACCAGTCGATCATCTTTTTGTGATAGTCGATCAACATTCGCAAAGGTAGTGCGCTGCTTGCGCAGGACTTCAATCGTCTGATGTACCTCCGCATCGCCAACCGTCAGCGTCGGCTTCTCAATACTGGCAGACGATACGTCGCCAGGCACAATTTCCGGATAAATCTCGAACACTGCTGAAAACTCGAGCTGACCTTCAGTAGCGGCTGCCTTCGGCTCAATGCGGGGATAACCGGCAATACGCAGATTTTTCGCGCGCACCTGCTCACCAAACGCCCGCTGCACGGCATCACCGATCGCTTCTGAACGCGCCTGCTGTCCATACTGCTGGGCCACCATTTTCAATGGAACCTTGCCGGGGCGAAAGCCGGCCACTTTGACGGTTCGCGACATCCTCTTCAGACGCTGCTCCACATCGCGTTCCAATTCGGCTACCAGCACCGTCATGTCGATGCGTCGCTCCAAGGCGCTCATAACAGCACTCGCTGCTGGTCCTACCGCGCCCGTCTGTGTGCCAACCATTGCATTTTCCGTCATCATGTATTCCGTTTGAAAGTGATTGTCATGTCAATTGATGCTTGGTGCCCAGAAAGGGACTCGAACCCCCACGTATCTCTACGCCAGAACCTAAATCTGGTGCGTCTACCAATTCCGCCACCTGGGCACGCCACCGGTTGAGGCAGCCCACCGGACTGCCCTACCCGAAACGAACCGTGGATTTTACCGCATTCGGCCTTCGTCGCCTCTATACTTTGCAGCTCATGCCAATCGATCACTACGAGAACTTTCCAGTCGCCTCAATCCTGCTCCCACGGCGACTGAGGGCGCCCGTTGCGGCGATTTACCACTTTGCCCGAAGTGCCGACGACTTCGCCGATGAAGGCGACATTCCTGCCGGGGAGCGGCTGCGCTTGCTCGATACGTACCGTAGCGAACTTGACGCGATTGAATGTAATCTGCCCACCCAACATCCCATATTTTTGGCATTGCGGCCCGCCATTGCTGCCCACGATCTTCCGCTCCAACTCTTCCATGACCTGCTCGATGCGTTTTCTCAAGATGTAGTCAAGGATCGTTATGC
>CAZAGR010000073.1:8565-9745 GCA_964484585.1 uncultured Propionivibrio sp.
GGTGCGCCGCTCGGTTGGGCCTTGCCCGGCAGGATCGGCATGGAAATCCGTGCCATCGTTGCCGGAGGTTTGCGGATCGCAGACAAAATAGAACAAAGTGGCTTTGACGTTTTCGCCCGTCGACCGACCCTAAACGTGGGCGACTGGCCTGCGTTGGGCTGGGCGACCTTGGTGCGCCCTCTGTGAAAACCAATCTTTCTGCCAACACTTACTGTCAGGAGAAAGCGGCCGCGAGCGGGTCGTCGTTTTATTACAGCTTCCTGTTTCTCGAGCCGACCCGACGTCAAGCCATCACCGCACTGTATGCCTTCTGCCGCGAAGTCGACGACGTTGTCGATGAATGCCCCGATCCCATTGTTGCCCGCACCAAACTGGCCTGGTGGCGGACCGAAGTAGCGGCGCTTTACGCCGGCGCCCCAAGTCATCCGGTCACTCTGGCATTGAACGAGGCCGCACAAGGCTTCTCGATTCCCCAGGAACAATTGATGGAAATCATCGATGGGATGGAAATGGACCTGGACCAATCTCGCTACCCTGATTACAAAGCCCTGAATCTGTACTGTTACCGCGTCGCCAGCGTCGTCGGGCTGCTGGCTGCGGAGATCTTTGGTTACAAGGATCGTCAGACACTTAAGTACGCACACGATCTCGGCCTAGCCTTCCAACTGACCAATATCGTCCGCGACGTCGGCGAAGACGCTCGGCGGGGTCGTATCTATTTGCCGCAGGATGAATTGCAACGATTTGGTGTCGCAGAAGCCGACCTGATTCACGCCCGCTATTCAGACAGCTTTACTGAACTCATGCGTTTTCAGCTTGCGCGCGTCCGCGCTATGTACGCCCAAGCATTCGCCAACCTGCCCGCAGCCGACCGCAAGTCGCAACGAGCGGGGCTAATCATGGCGGCGATCTATCGCTCAACCCTCGATGAAATTGAGCGCGATGGCTGCCAGGTCCTCGATCGTCGGGTCGCGTTGACGCCGCTGCGCAAGCTGTGGATCGCCGGCAGAACGTGGATCAAGGCATAATAAAATTATGCGACTTAACGTAGCTCAGATCGAAATAATTCGGCAAATTGTGCGCACGGAGGTGGTGGACGCCGAAGTCCGGTTATTCGGTTCACGGCTAAATGACGCTGCCCGTGGTGGTGATATCGATCTATTGCTGACGTGCACAAGCG
>CAZAGR010000074.1:0-9734 GCA_964484585.1 uncultured Propionivibrio sp.
AATTTCCCAGGTCAGGTCTTCGGCCTTACCGTTAACCTTTTCCAGCGCCTGATAGATCGGCACAGTACCGATCGGTACCGGCGAATTACGAATGATCCATTCGCGTGTTTCGTGGATATTTTTGCCGGTCGACAAATCCATCACCGTGTCGCCACCCCAGCGGATGGCCCAGGTCATCTTGTCGACTTCCTCGTTGATCGACGATCCGAGCGCGGAATTACCAATGTTGGCGTTGATTTTCACCAGAAAATTGCGGCCGATGATCATCGGCTCGGATTCCGGGTGATTGATGTTGTTGGGAATGATGGCGCGGCCGCGGGCGACTTCGTCACGCACAAACTCGGCGGTGATTGTCGCCGGAATGGCGGCGCCAAAGTTCTGTCCGGGGTGCTGACGCGCCAGCAGATCGACCATTTTTTGTCCCATCGGGCCGGTATTGCGTAGCGACTCGATGTACTCCGCGCGCTGGAGGTTCTCGCGAATGGCAACGAACTCCATCTCCGGCGTGATGATGCCGCGCCGGGCGTAGTGCATCTGGCTGACATTTCCGCTCAAGCCCGCCCCTGTTTTGGCGCGACGGGGCTTGCGGTGCAGACCCGGAAATCGCAGCTCGTCCAGTTTGGCATCGGCGGCGCGTATGCGACCGAAGCTGCTGGACAGGTCATGCAGTTGATCGGTGTCGCCTCGCTCCTCGATCCATTGCTGGCGAAGTGCCGACAGCCCGGAGCGAATGTCAATGCGCGCCGCCGGATCCGTGTAGGGACCCGAGCAGTCGTAGACGTAAATCGGTGGATTTTTCTCACTACCGCCTGTGCCACCATGGCCCGTGGGCGTGTCACTTTGGCTGATTTCGCGCATGGGTACGCGCAGGTCGGGGCGGGAGCCGCTCGCGTAGACCTTGCGTGAATTGGGCAAGGGGGCAATAGCGGCCGCGTCAACGTGGGCATCGGCAGCAATGAATTTTTCGGTGGCGTTCATGGGATCTGATCCTTGAGGAATGTGCCGAAGTTACGTGAAAACTGCGTAAATTCAACCCGACGCGCATTATGGCTTAAAGTTCAGAGACATCGCGCCGTAACAGCACACAGGTCGTTAGGGGAAATCCATGTCTAATAGTTGCCGCATCATGCCGCGGGCTTTCTGGCTCTCGTGCCTTGTCGCGTGTCTCGCCGTCGCGCCGCTTTCGGGTGCTTCCTCTGCTCTGGCTGCCGGTTGGCAGACGGTTCTTGCCAGCAATGCGGAAACGATCGAGATTGACACCTCGCGCATTGTTCATGGCAGCAACCGGTCAACAGCCTGGAGCCGCGTCAATCTTGGGCGCGACGTGCAGGACAAGGCCGGTAGCTACAACGCGATTGAGGCGCAGAATTCTTATGACTGCGACGGGCATAGTTTCACCACACTGCGGCGGGTGTATTTCAAGGGTGATATATCGATCCGGGAAGAACCGGTGGCTCGGCAGCGCAGCAATCTTGCGGCGGTGGGAAGCATTGACGAACGACTGCTGAACGAAGTCTGCAAGCCCAGAACTGTGGGGCAACTGGCGTCGATAGCGCAGCGCGCGGGGCAGGCCGCGGCGGAAGTTCAGATCGATTCGCGACCGGGCATGATGCATGCGGATATGCGCAGCAAGTTTGCTGAGGGAACGGTGCGCGTGGTGCCGGTTGCCGATACGCGTGGCGCAGAGCCCCATGCGCCGGTGGTTGAGCGCCCGAAGATGATCGAATTGCCAAAGATCGACAAGGAGGCCGCTGCGGCGGCAGCCGGGCAGAACGCATCGGCTGCTGCTGCGAGTGCTGGAGCCGGTTCCGCCATGGCCGCCAAGCCGGCCGCGGGGCATTCTCCTCCAGCAGTGCCTGTGACGGCCGCCGCGCAGACCATGAAGCCGCGTGCGCTGAGTCCGGTGGCCGAAGCTGCAGGACTCAACCGGCAGGCACGCGAGCTTGCGTTTGCGACGACAGGTCCGCGCAAGGCGGTCAAGAAGAAGGATGAGCCCAATCCGGCCGCCAGCATGCACGCGCATTGGTCTTATGAAGGAGAGGGCGCGCCGGCAGAGTGGGGCAAGATGCGACCCGAATACGGAACCTGTGCTACCGGCAAGCGCCAATCGCCGATCGACATTCGTGACGGCGTTCGGGTTGATCTCGAGCAGATCAAGTTTGATTACAAGCCGACCTTGTTTCGCATTATCGACAATGGCCACACCATTCAGGTCAATGTCGGCGAAGGTAGTACGATTAATGTGATGGGCAAGCGATTTGAAATGATTCAATTTCATTTCCATAAGCCGTCCGAGGAGCGCGTCAATGGACGACCCTATGACATGGTGGCGCACTTGGTGCATAAGGACTACGACGGCAATTTGGCCGTCGTCGCGGTGCTGTTGGAGCGCGGTATGGAGCATCCGCTGATTCAGGCGCTTTGGAACAATATGCCGCTGGAGCAGAATCAGGAGGTATCGCCCTCGGTGTCGATCGACCCCGCGCGCTTGTTGCCGGAAAACAAGACTTACTGGACGTACATGGGTTCGTTGACCACACCGCCTTGTTCCGAGAACGTGCTCTGGATGGTGTTGAAGCAACCGGTCCAGGTGTCACCCGAGCAGGTGGGCGTATTTGCCCGTCTCTACAAGAACAACGCTCGCCCGATTCAGCCTTCAAACGGTCGCCTGGTCAAAGAGTCGCGCTAAGAATTGCATTGAAGACGCGGCGAATGCGCCGGGGAAACCCGGCGTAACATAGCGATGAGCGCTATGGAAATCAGCTATGACACCATCCGGGATATCTTTCAGCACCGACTGCATCAGTCGGACATAGATCATTTGCTCGGGACGCTGAAGGAAAGCCAGAAGGCAGAACTCTTCAACAAGATTGGCGACCTGCTGCGACGCACCTCGGCGCTTCTCGAAATTGCCAATAACGTCTCCGGCTCACTGTCGCTGGATGAGTTGTTCGTCAAACTGATTGAGACGATCACGGAGACCTTGACGGCCGAACGCAGCTCTTTGTTTCTCTTTGACCCGGAACGGCGTGAGTTGTTTTCGCGGGTTTTGCAAGGTGACGGGATCGGCGAGATTCGATTCAAGCCGGACATCGGCATCGCCGGTCATGTGTTTTCCAGCAAAGTGACCGCCATTATTCCAGATGCCTATGCCGACGCGCGCTTCAATCCTGAATTTGATCGCGATACAGGCTTTCGCACTCGGGATGTTCTTTGTGTGCCTTTGCGAAATGGAAGCAGTGCGGTCGTTGGCGTAATCATGGCGCTGAACAAGCGTGAAGGCAGCTTTGATGACGAGGATGTGCGTCTGCTGGAGGTCCTCGGCGTGCACATCGCTGCTGCGCTGGAGAAGGCTCACTTATTTGAGCGAATTGAGCTCGGGCAACGGGAAGAGGCGACCCTCCTCGATGTGACCAACTCACTGGCTTCCGAACTTGATCTGAATCGCCTGCTGCAAAAGATAGTCAATGCAGCGTGCATGCTTTTGAATGCTGAGCGCGGAACATTATTTCTGCATGACGCCGCCACCGACGAACTGTATTCACGAGTTCTGCGCGGTGGTGATATTGAGGAAATTCGCATTCCAGCGAATATCGGTTTTGCCGGCGAATGTTTCACGGAGAATTCGGTGATTAACATCGCCGACGCTTATCTTGATCCGCGCTTTAATTCTGAGATCGATCGCCAGTCGAACTACCGCACGCGCTCGATATTGTGTGTGCCTATCGCCAGAAAGACGGACGGCAGCATGGGCGTGTTGCAGGTACTCAACAAGCACGGTGGTGATTTCGAGGCACAGGATCAGCATCGCCTTCAGGCTCTTGCCGCACAAGCGGCGGTCTGCCTCGAGAATGCCCTTCTCTTTGAGGATGTTTGTAACGGCAGGAACTACAACGAGGCTATTCTCAAAAGTTTGTCCGCCGGCGTTATCAGCCTGAATTCCATCGGCGCGGTGCAGAAATTCAATGAGGCAGCACAGACCATATTGCAGCGCCCTCTGGTTCAGGGGCAGAGTTTCGCGTCTGTGTGCGGTCAAAAAAATGACTGGTTGAGCAAAAGTGTGGCCCGCGTTGCCGAGACGGGCGCAACCGATATTCAGGTGGATACCGACTTGTTTTTACCTGATGGTGGCGCAGCATCCGTCCACCTGACCACGGTACCACTCATCAGCACGCAAGACACCGCGCTGGGGGTTTTGTTAGTGATTGAGGACATCACGCGCGAAAAACGACTGAAGAGCACGATGTCGCGGTACATGAGCAAGGCGGTCATGGAGCGTTTGCTGGAAGATGGCGAGGCGGCGCTCGGCGGCACCGGTCAGGACGTCAGCGTACTCTTTTCGGACATTCGCGGCTTTACGGCGATGTCAGCGAAGCTCGGACCACGTGAAACGGTCGCCATGCTCAACGAGTACTTTACCGAAATGGTGGATGTGGTCTTTGCCCATGATGGAATACTCGATAAATATATCGGCGACGCGGTGATGGCAGTGTTCGGATCGCCGTTCAAGACAGATCATGATGCCGATAACGCTGTGTCGGTCGCCAACCGGATGATGGTCAAACTTGCGAAACTCAATCACCGCCGCCTCGAGCGCGGAGCGGATCCAATCAGCATCGGTGTGGGGATAAGTTCCGGGGATGTTATTGCGGGAAATATTGGCTCGCTCAAACGCATGGAGTACACCGTCATCGGCGATCGGGTCAATCTTGCGCCACGTCTCGAGGCCGCGAATAAATATTACGGCAGTCGCATTCTGCTTTCCGAATACACCGTTGCTGCTCTTACCCGTCCCACCCTCCTGCGCGAGCTGGATAATTTGCGAGTGCGCGGCCGGCTCGATTCCTTGGTGGTCTACGAAGCTCTTGATTATCATGACGAACGCAGTTTCCCGCACATGCCTGAAGTGCTGGCGGCGTTTGCAGAGGGCTTGGCTCATTACCGCGGGATGGAGTGGTCACTGGCGCTGACGTGTTTCAATGCTGCACGGGCAGCCAACCCGCGTGATCAACCGTCTGCCCGGTATATTGAACGATGCCATCAGTTTCTTGCAGCCCCGCCCGGTGATGATTGGGATGGAATTTGGGAAGGTGGAACAACGTAGTTCAGGAGTTTCGGCTCGATGCGAGAATACGCTTATGCTGCATTGGTCCACTTCGCGACAAAGTTATCTACATACTGCGTGTAATGCGTCAACTATTCAAACGTCTGGTCAACACCAATGCCGGCGAACCAACGGAAATTTCTGAATGAACCTTACACAAGATCTGTCTATTATTGATCTGATCATACACGCCAGTCTGGTCGTCAAACTGGTAATGCTGCTACTTACCATCGTATCGTTGCAGTCGTGGTACTGGATTTTTCGCAAGGCTTTTGCGATCCGTGAAGCGCGGGAGCGTACTGATAAGTTCGAGCGTGATTTCTGGAGCGGAGGCGATCTCAACGCGATGTTTCAGAGCGCAGTGAATAATCGTCACGAGACGGGGGCTTTGGAGCGAATTTTTGAGGCCGGCTATCGCGAATTCACTAAGTTGCGCGGGCAGAAAACCATGGATACCGCAACGACCGTCGACGGCGCACGCAGAGCAATGCGGGCGACTTACCAGCGCGAGCTCGATGATCTGGATGCGCACCTGGCTTTTCTGGCCTCAGTCGGTTCCGTCTCGCCGTACGTCGGTTTGTTTGGAACTGTCTGGGGAATCATGCACTCATTCAGTGGTCTGGCCAATATGACGACGGCCACCTTATCAGCCGTTGCGCCGGGCATCGCCGAGGCGCTGGTTGCAACCGCCATCGGCCTGTTCGCTGCGATTCCTGCGGTGGTGGCGTATAACCGTTTTGCCCATGACGTTGATCGCATCTCGGTGCGATTTGAGAGTTTTATGGAAGAGTTCTCCAACATCCTGCAACGGCAGATACGATGATGCTCGCTTCCACTCACTTCGCCGCGTCCCGCGGCGCTGACTTGATAGCCCCCCTTCCCGGAGCCCTGACACACCCGGGACTCTGCTTCGCAGCGGGCGGGGGGGACGGGGGGGTAGCCCATCAAATTGTGATTTCGCTTTTTTGCCGGTACACGGTGTCGAGGGAGATCACATGAGACCGCGCCGGCTAAAAAGCGAAATCAACGTCGTGCCTTATGTCGACGTGATGCTGGTCTTACTGGTGATTTTCATGGTGACCGCGCCGATGATCCAACCCGCGATTGTCAATCTGCCCAGCGTCGGCAAGTCCTCGCAACCGCCGGTTGCGCCGCTGGAAATCATCATCAAGGCCGACGAAGGGCTGATGATGCGCGACCGGGCGCTGGGCGGCGCTGAAGTTAGCGTCGGGCGCAAGGAGCTGGCGGAACTGTTGCGCAGGATGCAGGCGAAAAACCCTGAGCAGTCGGTAGTGATTGCAGGTGATCGCAGCGTGAAATATGAAGCCGTACTCACCGTCATGGATGAATTACAGCGGGCTCAAGTGACCAAAATCGGGCTGCTGGTTCAGCCCGCGAAATGACCGACGCCAATAAACTAGCCTTGATCCGGCCGGCGACCAGCGAGCGCGGCAAGCATTGGTCCTGGATCCTGACTGCCGCCATGCATGTGGCGCTGGCGGTTTTTTTAATTTACGGCATCCGCTGGCAGACGAAAGCGCCTGAGCCGGTTGAAGTCGAACTGATTCGTTCTTTACCCGCCATCGCCGTCCCGCCAGCGCCGACTTTTGAGCCGCCTGCGGATAAATTAGAGCCTCCGGTAGTCAAGCCGGAGCCCAAAATCGAACCACCTGCCAAGCCGCACGTTAAAGTTGAGCCACGACCCGTCCCGCCGCCGGCTAAACCGCAGATCGCTTTGAAGGAAAAAGAAAAGCCGAAACCGCGTCCGGTCGAGCCGGCACCAGCCCCGCGGCCCGATCCGTTCCAGGAACAATTGAAGCGTGAAGAAGCGGAGCGAGGCCGGCGCCTTGATCAGACCAAAGCGGCCGAGAGTGCCGCAAAGGAGTTGGCACAAGTGAAACACGCTCAGGCCGGCGTCGAGCGCAGCAAAATAGTCTCTGCCTGGATCAATCAAATCCGCGGCAAAGTGCGCGGAAATATCGTCCTGCCCCCCGATGTACGCGGCAATCCGGAAGCGATATTCGACGTAACGCAATTGCCAAGCGGTGAAGTCATCGCCGTGCGCCTGAAGCAAACCTCCGGCCAGCCAGCTCTTGACGCTGCGATTGAACGCGCCATATTGAAGTCCAGTCCTTTGCCCAAACCCGAACAGCCAAGCGCTTTTGTTCGTGATCTGGAAATACGCTTCCGGCCTCTGGAAAGCTGATTTGCCACCGTTCCAAGGGTCGCGACGCTCGCGTGCGCGTGTATCGGGGTTCTTGACGATGTGACAATTTTAACTTGCTGTATTTGGCTAAGCAGAACAGAAAAGGCTATTTTGAATCCGTCGAACCGGCCTACGCCGGTGTCCCGTAGTTGACCTCTGGATTCCGGCCTACGCCGGAATGACGGGGTTAAAAATAGTTTCTGCGGATCACTTGGATTGGTACCATTGGTGGTTATCCTGTAATCAGGAGATCGTAATGGACACTGCTCGCCTGTTTCAATCCGGTCGAAGCCAGGCCGTTCGGCTTCCAAAGGAATTTCGATTTGCAGGGACGGGGGTCGGGGGATTCGAGTTTTTTGCACCCTCCACGGTGAGTTGATGGTCAAGGGGTTGGGCAGGATTTTATTCGAGCCTGATCCCTTTGATTTAATGGCCATCGACTTCAAGACGGTACTCGATCTGGCAGGAAACACGATGGCCGTCTTCAACGTGATCGATCACGGCCGTTTTGATTCTTACGCCAGCATCTCCAGCAAAATTGGATGCCATGCGCCATGATCCAAATCGCCCATCCTCCTCCCAAGTCTTCTTTTGTCGACTGAGCGCATCTGATCCAGCAGGATGCGCGCACGCTTGCCTTCGAACTCCACCTCCGGACGACAACCAAGAGGCTGACCTTTGCTGGTCAGAGGTGCGATGATGACTCTCGGCAGGGCATCGTTCATGTCATTTGGCGAAACAACAAGCCCCGGCCCGGTTTTGCGGATTTCTGTTCCAACCGTCGGATCGAGGTTCACCCAGTACACCTCGCCGCGCTTTACCACACCCATTCATCGTCTCCCTCGTCAGGCGGAATCGTCTCAAACGAATCTTTTTCCGAAAGTTTGGGACGAACATCAAACCACCCCTGACGGACCGATGGGATGGGTTCAATAATCAGGCGGTTGTACTCTTGCCTGAGTTCAACGCGCGCACCCACCGAGAAACCAAGCGCAGCAAGCACGCTTGCGGGAAGCCGCACTACGGCACTGTTACCCCACTTCTTGATCTCGGCTTGCATCATCTGCTCCGGTTCCATTGACGAATGCTCATTGTAGAACAATTCGCGAATGTAGCAACATTGTATCCAGTGGCAATGGTAGTCGGCGCCGGCAGAACGGTCGGGAGATTCGCAAAGCACTGCTTTGCGCCCACGCCGGTGCGCAGGAAACCACTGGCTGGTAAGGTCTGCTTTGGCGCAGCAGGGCTCCAGTCAGTCTGGAGTAAGATGCGCATCGCCCTTGCCGGTCACCGAGATAATCTCGGCTTCGCCGGCGGCGTACGCCATGGGCAGGCACAGAGCTACCAGCTAGGGCGCGCGCACGATACTCTTGACGAGGTCCCTAAAATTCGATGAATGTCCTAGCGTCATATTAGGGGGAACGCTAGTCGTTCTCGATTCCCTCTGTAGTTATATTCCAGCATCCGTGTCGACAATGAAATATTACTTACTTTTCCGACGCAGGTACAACCGCTTATCAAATCAAATCGGCGTGCTTTCCAGATACAAATTTTCTGGCGCCATATCAAGGTCTTCAGTCCACACCACGGTGCGGTGGGCCACACGGGCTTGCAAAAACAAGCTGATGGACTTGAGGGGCTCGAATGCGGGGTAATTAACGGAAAACCCCACTGCCTTGTGAGCAGTGGGGATGGTTTGTAACTCCTCCGATGGTTTGGAGGTCAGGGAATTCCGTCGATCTGCAGGCGGCATTCCCCGAGGGTTTAGTAGATTAGACGCAACCCGGGTCGCGAAGGAGAAAGCGCTGCCGTTCGAACTGCGCGTACCCAATAAACTCACAGCGGCAACTTTTACCAAGAGCGAACGGGGTGAAGACGTTCATCATGCCAAAGATGCCGAGGATCTCTTCGGACAACTGGGCATCTGATGCGCCGGCCCGATTATTCCGGCCAGTTCAAGCGTGATGTGAAACAGTCGCAAAAACGCGGTAAAGACATGGGCAAGCTCAAGGCATAGCGGCGCTTACTTATTCAAGGCGACCCATTTCCGGCGGTCTATCTTGACCACCCGCTCAAAGAAGCGTTGCGTCGTTTCGGAGACGCACACATTGAGCCGGATTGGTTGCTGATCTACAAGGTCGTAGGCGATGTCGTGCGCTTTCAGAGCACCGGCAGGCATTCGGATTTGTTTAACGAGTAAGCGCAGCAAACGATTCGTAATCCGCGGGCTGGTTGGTGGACCTCCACCGCCAGCATCGCTTCAACCCTGTTTCTCGCATCACGCCTGCCACATCCCGCGCAAGGCGGCTTCGAAATGCCGCGCAAAACGTGGCGCGTCGAAAACTGGTGAAGCCAACACCTGCTGACGCAAGCCATGACGCAAGGCTGCCAAACGATGCAGATCACTGGCGTGTGAAACTGCGC
>CAZAGR010000075.1:0-9712 GCA_964484585.1 uncultured Propionivibrio sp.
CATGGGCGCGTCGACCGCCCGCCGGCGCGACTCCGCAAGGAGCCCGCCAAGCTGCTGGTGTTGCTGACGCAAGCGTCTCGCCGTTTCCCAGCCATCGATGCCGGGCATGCGCCAGTCCATGAAGACAATATCGAACGGTCTGGCATCGGGATCGGCCAGCCGCGCCAGCGCGGCTTCGCCGTTTTCCAGGCTTTCACTTTGCCAGCCCATGCTGCGCGACATCTCTTCAACGACCATCCGTGCCGTGGCGTTGTCGTCAACAATCAGCACGTGCAGCGGAGGGCCCTCGCCGGTGATTCGTGCGCGGTCGCGTAACGAGTCGACAGTGACAGTTGTTTTTGCATGGGCCTTGCCACCTTCCTGCAGGCTTTCGTCCGCGACGGCAAAGCGCATACTGAAATAAAAACGGCTGCCCTTGCCGAGCGTGCTTTCCACCTCCAGCTTGCCGCCCATCAGTTCAACCAGGCGCGTGCTGATTGCCAGCCCCAGACCGGTACCACCAAAGCGTCGCGTGGTAGAGCTTTCGGCCTGGCTGAAACCCTCAAATATGTAAGCGAGCTTGTCGGCCGGGATGCCGATGCCGCTATCGTGAACCGAAAAAGACAGCTCAACGTGTTCCTGCCCTGAAGTGTCCGTGCTTTTGTCACGCGGCTGGATGCTTAGTGTCACGTTGCCTTGCTCAGTAAACTTGATGGCGTTGCCGGCAATGTTGATCAGAACCTGGCGCAACCGCATCCCGTCACCCACCAGCCAGGCGGGCACCGCCGGGTCGACGATGTACAACAGCTCAACCGGCTTGCTGCCCAGATTTGCAGAGAGCACCACCGACAGATCGCGCAATAAATCGTCGAGTGCGAACGGCTGATTGTCGAGATCCAGCTTGCCGGCTTCCACCTTTGAAAAATCCAGAATATCGTTGATGATGCCCAGCAAGGACTGGGCGGCGCCCTCGGCCTTATGGGCATAGTCAAGCTGCCGCGTGGACAGATCAGTATGATGCAAAAGCTTGAGCATCCCCAGAATGCCGTTCATTGGCGTGCGGATTTCATGGCTCATGGTCGCCAGAAACTCGCTCTTCGCGCGATTCGATGCCTCGGCTGCATCTTTGGCCCCGCGCAGGCTGGCGTCTTGCTGTTTCAAGCGACGGGAGGCAAACACCACCAAACCCATACTGATCACCGACAAGAGCACAGCCATTGCGCCAATGCGTCGAAACGTCGCCCGTATGGTTTCCAGCGTCTGTTCGGCTGTTTTTACGGCAACCAGCGACAAGCCGTCGGCGGCCCCCAGATTGACGTGGCGGAAAACCAGTAACAACTCTTTACCGGACGGCGCCTTGACGACTTTGACACCATCGGAGCCGAGCGCCACGTCAGCCGCATTTTCAAATCCATTTTCAAAACCATTGGCGATCGCGCTGGAGTAAACAGCTAGCAGGGTTCGCTGGTCGCGCCCCACCAATGCCAGCATGCCGGCATCGCCGAGATAGGGATAAAGTTCATTGGCGTCGTGGCTAAGCGCACTCGTCACGGGCATACTGGCCACGAGAATGGCCGGCAACTCACCGTTGGGGAGCCCGTCAGCATCTCGGCCACGTACCTGATGCATGATCAGCACGCTGAGCCCTTCGGTATTGCTGCCCTCGCCGTGACTCGCGCGACCATTTTCACCGCCAGCGCCGCGCTCATCGACCACATACACAAATTCACTCAAACCCATTTGCCGGGCTTCGTCCAGCATCGCGCGTTGCGTTGCCAGCGGCGGCGTGAATTCCGGCTCGCTTGCCGCAATCAAACTGTCATTCGCCGCATTAATGAGATACAGGTAGTTAAACAAGCCGGCATTGGCTTCTTTCGCCTGGCCAAGCCAAGCGGCCAGCGTTTGCGCACTGTTCAACGGTTTCGGGCCTGCGGCCCGTGCCGCCAGCGCCGAGAAAATCGGGTTATCGGCCATCAGCCCGACTTCACGGCGGCGTTCGGTCACCCAGCGCTCCAGCACGGCACGCTCCTTATCGGCCAATGCCTCCACCGTCACAATCGAACGACGGTATTCGTCGCCACTCACCCCCATAACACCCAGAGCAGGCAGGCCATACAGCCAGAAAAACAGAAAACCGCCCACGCCGACCAAGGTGAGCACGCTGAAGTAAACCAGCAGTTGTCGATGGATGGGCATGAAACCGATAGCGGTGATTGCCCTCTAAGTGCGCCTAACGCGATCAGCGCTCATAGTCGAACTGATACAGGCGATAGCGCTTCGGGTCGGCCTGCACTTTTTTTAGCCCGTCATAGCTGAAGGCCTGACGCAGAATCGCCTCGTCCACGGTGGAGGGAAGGCGTCCCTGCGATTTGAGAAAGGCAAGTTCGCGGGAAAGCGGTGGTGCGCCATCCACGAGCGACGGGATGGCTGGCGCACCCGGAACGGTCAGTAGATCCTTGCGCGCAATGTCCATGGCTTTGGCCTTGCCGAGCTTGTGCGGTTGGCCAGTGAAAGTCTGGCTGTCGGCCAGGACCCAATCAGCTGCCTGCTCAAGATTTTTGTTTTCCTTGCGCATCCAGTTGATGGCCCGCACGTAGGATGCGATCAGGGTCATCGCCACCGCTGGCTGCTTCTCGGCGAACTCACGGGAAAACACCAGCCAATCGGTGCTCATGCCGCGATAGATGGCCTTATTGGCTGGATTGCGCTCCAAAGAAATCGACGGAGTAGGCTCCCAAGCGGAGTACGCGGCAACAGTACCGGCCTCCAGTGCATCGGCCATTTGCGCTGGCTCAAGGGTCACCAGTTCAACATCCTGCTCCTTCATCTTGGCCGCTTCCAGGCCACGCAGCAACACCAGATGCGAGCTTGATCCTGCGGAGTAGCCGATTTTCTTGCCGCGCAGCTCGTCCAACCGCGAAACGCCTTTCGCCACCACCGATGAAAAATTGCGTTTGCCTAGTCCGATCACCACGGTTGGAGTCGTGACAATCGCATTCACCGTGGGCATGTCGCCCACAAACGCCATCTCCAGCTTGCCATTGCCGACCAGCTTATAAATGTCGTTACCTTTCTTAAAAGAAAAAGTGCGCAGGCCGATGCCCTTTTGTTTGAGCTCGGCAGTCAGCAATTTGTCTCGTTGCATCACGGCACTTATGAAGGCCAGCGGCCAAGCATTGGGTTGCACACCCAGATCAACTGTGTCAGCGCGAGGCGCCAGATCATAGCTGTCGTAGTACTCGGCCGCCTGCGCCGGCAAGGCACTGCCAAAGAGCCAAAGTGTCGATAGCAGGCCCAGCGTGCGCATTAGCGCCAGTCTCCCGGATATCCTCATAGTCAGTCCCCTTTTAGATCGCCCCAACACCGCGCGGTGCGCATTTATATCAACCCATCGCCTAGTGCTTGACACTGTAACACTGCTTCCACAAACTTTTCTCTAGTCGATCGAATACAAACCGCGAGTTACCGATCGGTGCTGGTAGCCCTGCGAATTGATTGAATTGGTCACAGACATTACACGTTGCCGGAAAGTATTGATTTGGTTTAATCCAGATCAATCAAATTTGCGTGTGAAGCGATTAGTATCATCTGTCGAGCGGTACGAAATACCTTACTGCCTGACGCTCTTCAATCAAATTAATTCATCGGAGAAAATCACCATGAACGGTGCTCAATCGCTAGTCCAAACCCTGATCAACTGCGACGTCGTTACCTGCTTTGCCAATCCCGGAACGTCCGAAATGCACTTTGTCGCGGCCATGGATTCGGTACCTGCAATGCATCCTGTGCTGTGTTTGTTTGAAGGTGTGGTGACCGGCGCAGCGGATGGCTACGGGCGTATTGCTGGCAAGCCGGCGGCGACGCTGCTGCATTGCGGCCCGGGCCTTGCCAACGGTCTGGCGAACCTGCACAACGCGAAACGCGGCAACACACCAATTGTGAATATCGTCGGCGATCACGCCACCTATCATCAGCAATACGACGCGCCTTTGGCATCCGATGTCGTCGGTTTTGCGCGCCCCGTTTCATCATGGATTTGTGAATCCAAGAATTCCAAGACCGTGGCCGGAGATGCGGCGCGTGCGGTGCAAGCAGCGCGCTCTGCCCCGGGCGGAGTGGCAACCCTGATCCTGCCCGCCGACACCGCATGGAATGAAGCCAACCGCGCCTCGGAAAGACTAGCTGACATCGGCCCTTCGGTGGTCAGCGTCGAATCAATAGAGCAAGTCGCCAAGTTGCTCATCGAAGATGCCGCCGCAGGCAAGAAGACCGCACTGTTGTTGGCGGGCAAGGCACTCTTGGGTGACGGGCTCGAAGCAGCAGGGCGCGTGCAGGCAAAAACAGGCGTGCGCTTGTTTTGCGATACCTTCGCGGCAGTCACGGAACTCGGCGCCGGGCGCGTGCCAGTCGAGCGAATTCCGTATTTCGCCGAACAAATCGTGGCCTACCTCTCGGGCATTGACCGCATTATTCTGGTCGGCGCAAAGCCGCTCGTTTCATTCTTCGCCTATCCCGGCAAACCGAGCTGGTGTGCGCCGGAGAGTTGCGAATACAGTTGTCTGTCGCTACCGCATGAAGACGGCACGGCCGCGCTGAAGAGCCTTGCCGACGCGCTTGGCGCCCCGGCAAAATCGCCAGTCCGTGTGCCGCTTGAATTGCCCGGCCTGCCAAGTGGCACACTGAACGCCCTGAGCGCAGCTCAAATCATTGCCAACCTGACCCCGGACAACGTAATCTTTGCCGACGAATCGGCGACCTCGGGCCTGCCGCTGCTGATGAACCTTGGACGGGCTCGTCCGCACACACATCTGGCCTTGACCGGCGGATCGATCGGACTGGGTTTGCCGCTCGCCATCGGGGCGGCGATCGCTGCGCCGGAACGCAAGGTGGTCTGCCCGCATGGGGACGGCGGTGCGGCATATACCGTGCAGGCGCTGTGGACGATGGTGCGCGAGAACCTCGACATCACGGTGGTGATTTACGCCAATCGCTCCTACGCAATTTTGAATATCGAACTACAACGGGTTGGCGCCATCGGAGCCGGACCCAAAGCCCTGTCGATGCTCGACTTGCACAATCCCGAAATGAATTGGGTGCACATTGCCAAAGGCTTTGGTATGGACGCCAGCCGTGCCACGACCTGCGAAGAGCTTGCCGCACAATACGCGTCGGCAATGAAGAATAAGGGACCGCAGTTAATTGAAGTGATGTGTTAGGAGCCGCGATCATGATTGAAGCCCTTTGCGCCATCGTCGGGAACAGCAACGTACTCGATGCCAATGAAGTTGCGAAACGCTCCGCCGGCGTGTGGCGGCCGGACAACCTCAAGGCTGCTGCGCTGGTGCGCCCGAAGACCACAGAAGAAGTCGCGCAGGTGATGCGCTGGTGTCATGCACATGACGTATCGGTGGTGACGCAAGGCGGCCTGACCGGGCTGGTGCATGGCAGTGATGCCACAGCGGATCAAATCATTGTCTCGCTTGAGCGTATGCGCGAGATCGAAGATATCAACCCGCGCCAGCGGACGGCAACGGTGCAAGCGGGAGTAGTCTTGCAAACCTTGCAGGAGGCGGCGGAGGCCCATGAACTGAATTTTCCGCTTGATCTCGGCGCACGCGGCTCGGCCACTATAGGCGGCAATGCCGCGACCAACGCCGGCGGCAACCGAGTCATTCGCTATGGAATGATGCGGGACATGGTGCTCGGTCTGGAAGTCGTGTTGGCCGACGGCACCATCCTTTCATCACTCAATCACCTGATCAAGAACAACGCCGGCTATGATTTGAAGCAGTTGTTCATTGGCTCCGAGGGTACGCTTGGCATCATCACCCGTCTGGTGTTGCGCCTGCGTGAGAAGCCGATGAGCCATAACGTGGCCGTTGTCGCCGTGCCAAATTTTGCAGCGATGGGCAAGTTGCTAAAACACATGGATCGCTCTCTTGGCGGCACGCTCTCGGCATTTGAAGCAATGTGGCAATCGTTTTACCGATTGGTGACCACCGCACCCGCCAAAGGTAAGCCACCGATCTCGCAGGATCACCCCTACTACGTTCTAATCGAGAGTCTTGGCGCAGCGCGTGAAGCAGATACGGCACATTTCAACGCCGCACTGGAAGCGGCAATGGAGCAAAAATTGATTGTTGATGCGGCGATTTCGCAATCTGATGCCGACTGCCATGCATTCTGGTCCTTACGCGACGACGTCGAGCAATCACTGCATGGCGGTCTTCCGGTGGTTTTCGACATTTCATTGCCGATTGATGAAATGGAACGCTACACGGAGAACCTGAAGGATGCGTTGCCAGCACAGATCGGCGAACACAAGCTTTGGATATTCGGTCACTTGGGTGATGGCAATCTGCATATCGTCGTCCAAGTCAAACCACAAGACTATTTCGCCATGCGACCAAAAATTGAGGCACTCGTTTATCAACCGCTGGCTGCCTTCAGCGGCTCGGTGTCGGCCGAACACGGCATTGGGTTGGAGAAAAAACCATATCTGTCGATCAGTCGCAGTGAGACAGAAATCGCGATAATGCGAACGATAAAGGCGGCACTGGACCCGAAGGCGATCCTCAATCCCGGCAAAATTTTTTAGCCGCGACTTCGACAGTTCGCACAACGCAAAGGACAAATCTCATGGGAACACTGAACGTAGCGCCGGTTACACCGATTGACTATCGCCGCCTTGCCGAAAAGCGCCTGCCACGTTTTCTGTTTGACTACATTGACGGCGGAGCGAACGATGAAGTAACGATGGCAGCCAACATCGCTGACTTTCAAAAATTGCAGCTGCGCCAACGCGTCATGCGCGACGTTTCGAACATCAGCACGGAAACCGTGATGTTGGGTGAAAAAGCCAGCATGCCGGTCGTCCTTGCGCCCGTCGGCATGGCCGGCATGATGGCAAGGCGCGGCGAAGTACAAGGTGTACGCGCCGCAAATGCCGCTGGCGTACCATTTACCCTGTCCACCGTCGGCATCTGCCCGTTGGAAGAAGTCAAGGCCGCATCGAACCAACCATTCTGGTTTCAGCTCTACATGATTCGCGATCGCGAAATCGTGCGGAACATGCTAACGCGGGCGCAGGCTGCCGGCTGCACCACATTGGTATTCACCGTTGACTTGCCGATTGCCGGCATGCGTCACCGCGACACCCGTAACGGGCTGGGTGGCCACAGCCTGCGGGCGCGCGTTGCCGCGGCGTGGCAGATTGTCACCCACCCGATTTGGGTGGCTGACGTCGGTGTGTTCGGCAAGCCGCATTCGTTCGGCAACCTTGAAGATATGGTAGCCAACCCGACCGACATGGAAGCCTACAAAAACTGGCTCAACGCGCAATTTGACTGCTCGGTAACCTGGAAAGATATCGAGTGGCTGCGCGGCATCTGGCCGGGCAAATTAATCATCAAGGGAATACTGGATGCCGAAGATGCAGTTGCCGCTGTCGCAGCAGGCGCCGACGGAGTGATCGTGTCAAATCACGGCGGGCGCCAGCTCGATACGGTTGCCTCCGGTATTTCAAAACTCCCCTCCGTTGTTTCCGCTGTCGGTGACAAAGCCGAAGTGTTGATGGATGGCGGCGTGCGCAGCGGCCTGGACGTGGTCAAAGCCCTCGCACTCGGCGCGCGCGGTGTGATGATCGGTCGCCCCTGGGTATGGGCCAGCGCAGCCCAAGGCCAAGCCGGCATCAGCAATCTGCTGGCAACGTTCAAACGTGAAATGGAAGTCGCCATGGCCTTGACGGGAGTCACGCGCGTCGACCAACTTACGCCGGACTTGCTGGATCGATAAGTCTGCAGCGCCAAAAATCATGACTAATGGTTCGACGTGGACCGCTGCTGGAACAATAGACTGAACGATCGCCCGAACGAGTGCGGCGATTATGTGGTCTCGACGCAATTCAAATTATTCGGCTATGACGGTCTGTTTTGATGCGATGAGTCCAGCGACTCACACAATTCGCGGACTGGAAGCTGGAAATCATACGTTCAACGCCTGAGCTTCTGATTTCATGACCTAAACGACGAACAAGGGAAAAAGAGTGAACGATTTTCAAGTTTCATCAAAAATTGCTTCAGCACTTGTCGTCGATGACAGCGTTCTGCAGCGGATGGAAATGGGCGATCTGTGTCGTGCCATGGGAATATCTGAAATCCATGAAGCCGGTAATGGGGTCGAGGCATTTGCCATACTTGCGCAGTTAAAGTCTCCCCCAGGACTAGCATTGGTTGACCTTGAAATGCCGGGCATGAACGGCATCGGGCTGATCAAGCAGATGTATGAACAGAGCTATAACTTTCCTGTTATCATCGTTTCCGGCCAACGCAGCGCCACCATTGACGCCGCGAAAGCCCTGCTGGAAAACATGGGGATACCTTGCTGGGGCACCTTGCAGAAACCGGTCGATGCGAACGCGCTGCAAGAGTTATTACGCTCCGAGTTGAGCTAAGCTGGCATCGCGGAAGGCGCCACCCGAGGCAGCGAAAGAGTAAAGCAGGAGCCTTCTCCAATCGTACTTGCCACGTCGATCGAGCCGCCGAGTGGGCCGGTGACGAGGTTGTAGCAAATATACAACCCCAGGCCGCTCGTGCCCTGGCCGAGTCGCGTAGTAAAGAACGGGTCGAACACGCGCAGGCACCTCTCCTCATCCATCCCGCAGCCATCGTCTGCGAAGCAAAAAGTAGCACGATCGCCTACGAGCTCCGCCGATAAGTGGATCGTGCCGCTCCCGCGCCCAGCGAAGGCATGGGTGATGGCGTTTTCCATCAACTGCTCCAACACATTGGCAATGGCATCCGGGTACGTGTCCAACTCGCCATCGCTAGTCACCACCGTATTGAGGCAGAAAGATCGGTCGAGCAGTTGCGAGTTGAGTGATATCGCGAGCTCACCAACCATGACACCCAGCGCGACCTTGCGGCGGTTCAGCGAGCGAGAATCCGCAGCGACTTGACGGAACGTGGAAATAAGCCGAGCACTACGCTCGAGGTTCCGATTCAGAATGGTGGTTGCGTTCAGCGCATCAGTCAAAAAGCTGTCGAGTGACGAACGTTTCAATACACCTTCTGAAATCTGCGTCGCCAGAGACTTAGTACGCTCTTCCAACGCGCTCGATACCGAGACACAGTTGCCGATCGGCGTATTGAGTTCGTGTGCGACCGCCGCTACCAGCGAGCCGAGTGAGCTGAGCTTCTCTGCTTGAATCAACTTGTCTTTTGTTGCCTGCAGGTCATCGTAGGTTTTCTGCAATTCTTCCGTGCGTTTCCGCACCCTTGCCAAGGCCTCTTCAAGTTGTTCGGTGCGCTCTCGTACCTTGGTTTCAAGCTGCAGAGTCAGCTCGAGCTGACTGGCTTCCGCCGCCAGTTGTGCGGTGATATCGCGCGCGATACTTAACAAGCCTATGGAGTGGCCATCATCATCCCTGACCACGCTTGTTACCACCGAGACACGCAGGCGTCGCCCATCCTTATGAACGTAGGTGGAGTTGCGCGTATTTCCACCCAGCTCGAGAGTTGCGGCGACAACGTCCTCCGTCGTCTCGCCGACTTTGCGGCCTAAAACCTTACCTAGATCCTTGGCCCGAGCCCGGCCGTCGCTCTCTGGAACGTAAAGGCTTACGGACTGACCGAGAACCTCCTCTTTGCTGTAACCAAGGAGACGCTCGGCACCGGGATTGAACAGGATCACTGTGCCTGCGAGGTCCATCGAAATGATGGCAACCTCGGTCGCG